>JBLHTU010000027.1:0-29390 GCA_047627515.1 Cyclobacteriaceae bacterium
TCTTCAGAGACGATCCACTCATCCTCCACTATCAACACTTTAATTTTTTGCATCTAAGTCAAGATAAGGACTCTTTCTCATTTTATATGAAACGATATCTCATAAAATGCTCCACTAGAAGAATCTAGATTGATATTTCCTTTTAATTGTCTGATCAGCAAGTTGACTAGTTTTAAGCCAAATGAACTGGCTTTACTAATGTCAAAATCTACGGGTAAACCAGGCCCATTATCTGAAATCGTCAAGAGATACCGATTCCCGGCATCTTGGATTAAAGTCAACGTCAAAATCGGTTTTTCTTTTGGGTCATTGAAAGCGTATTTAAAAGCATTGCTTACCAACTCATTGATGATTAAGCCTAGTGGCAAAGTAGTATCTGCATCTAGCAGAACATCCGGCAAATTTAATTCTACAGTCGCACGATCAGCAAAACCATAGCTCTGTGTCAATTCGCTCACTAAGTTTTCGACATAGTCCTTGATATGAACAGAAGAAACTTCCTCTTGCTGATAGAGTTTCTGGTGAATCAGCGACATGGCCCTGATACGTTCCTTCCCCTCGGTTACGGCTTTCTGTACTGCAGCATCCTCTAGTTTCATAGATTGAAGACCCAGTAGGCTAGAAATCACCTGCAAATTGTTTTTGACTCGATGGTGTAGCTCACGCATTAGTGTACTGATTCGCTCATTCTTTTGCTGGATCCTGTTTCGAGATTTTACCATCAAAGCAGCCAAAAAGGTCATAAGCAAGACAAATAGTACTGCAGCTATCAGTTGAATCCTACGAACCTTAAGCTGAGATGCTTGATTCGCCAAAACAACTTCTTTCTCCGCCGTGTCGAGTCTAACTTCCATTTCAGACATTTTCAAAGAATTTTTTCGATAGTCTAGTTCATTTCCTAGCTGTATCGATCGGTCTAGCAAGGCATAGGCCGAATCATACGCGTCGATTTCATTAAAATAATAATACGCGGCAAATCGACTAAATAAAAATTCCGAGCGTAGCGGATCTGCGATACTGAAGTACTGTTTCGCAAGATCTATAGACTCTTTTGCAGCCTTATACTGCTTAGATCGAGCAAGGAGCTGACACTTCCAGAGTAGTGCAGAAAATACATCATAATTAAAATAGTCCTTCAGGCCAGCAACCAGAATAATCCGGTCAATGTAGCTGATAGCTACATCGGCACTTCCTTTCCATCGATGATAGATTGCGGCGGCAATCCAGTAATGTACCGTTAGATTCTGATGCTCAAACTGATGGACCTGCCAAAGTTTTGTAAGCAAATCAAACTGCTCTTCTAGGTGACTACCTGCCTCTGCGTCTAGTGACTTTGCCCAGTAATTGAACAGTGCCAAATGATACCACGCAGCTGAAACCTCATTCTTTTCTCCAAAGTACGCCCCGTACTGCCCAATCCTTTGATAAAAATCTGAACTAACCTCTACAATCTCCTTGTCATAGATCTCAAACAAGAGCAATTAGGACATCTCCAGCAAATCCGGTTGGTCAAAATCCGGCTTAGTAATGTTGCGCATGATTTGCGTATAAGATCTTATCGAAGCAGGCTCATTAAAAAGAAAAAAGGACGCTTTAACCAAGTTGTCTAATACTTGATTGGACGCTATACCAAATTGTATCTCTGAAAACAGTAGTGAATCATTTTTTGGTTGCTGCCCGGCATTTGACCAAAATTCTCCTATGGCCGACAAGGCTTCTGCTTGACAAGTATCTTCATCACTGCAGTTAGTCATTCGCTCAAAATCATGGATAAGTAATTTATACATGCACCCTGATGAAGCGAATGCTTCGCTGTTCTGGCTAAAAAGCCAGCAAAAGAAAGAAAAGGAAACAGCAAGTCTCAAAAAATCACTTTCAAATCACTAGGTGTGCATTTGATCGAACCGACTAGCATACCTTCTTCCGTCCACTTAAACACTCTAGGCAACCCGAGAACGTCTCCAGCAATGATATCGTCATCATTAAAGTCTCGCCCATCCTTTTTCTTGATATACAAACCATCCCGATCGTAATGTTCCTCGTCAAAGAGGCCTTGCGAAAAGGCATCGTCTCCGTCATTTCCTGTTGTCTCGTTTAAGGGCGCCAAACCGCGAAGAATCCTGATATAATCTCCGGGCTTCACGCTAAAAGCACTCGACTCTTCAATTTCTAACTCTGCTGCACACCTTGGTTTTCCCAATCCTGCTTTTAAGAGGAGATCAATTTGATAAAAATTTCTACCATCAATTGCCTCTGCCGTAATCTTGGGTTGAGAAATACTATCAATCTTGAAGTTCACGAGTCCTTTATAGGTTATCCCTTGAAATGATATGCTGTTGATAGTTTTGTGTCCCTGCTTTTTTCGATCCTCTTCACAGTTATATGACGCATATAAGCCGAAAAAAGAGCCATACAGTTGTGTTGAATAGACAAATTGAAACCGATTCTTATCCGTTTACCCGAGAAAGACGTTGCATGAAAATTCTTGTTCAGTGTTCATAATTGACGGAATTTATAAGGATGTATATTTAATATTTCTGCCCCGACTCATCGGACCAATCAGGACTAATTCATATTAATACCTCTTAAATATACCAAAGAGGGCAACATTCCAAGTTATCAATACGGCTTTTATTGCTTACTAACTATTTCTGTTCATCGCGTACCTGGTCAGCATCCCAGTGCTGGTCAGCATCAACCATTCTCTTTGACATCAAGTCTGATCTAAGCAAAGTTTCTTGTTGAGCAATCTCTTCTCGCACTTTGGAGATGTAGTCATCACTATTCATGATCGTTTTGGATAGCCTGCGCATACTAGCTTCATCGTACTTGATAAACTTATTTGCTTGTTTCGCAATTGTATGTTTTCGGTGACCCATCATTCCTAACACATCACTTGCTAGCTTAATGGAGGTATCTAGAGACTCTCTGTATACATTTTCAACACCCAGATTCAAGAGTTGGTAGGCATCGACTCTACTCTTTGCTCTAATCACCAGCTTCAGATTGGTAAAGTGTTTTTGTGCTAGCTTCACTAGTTTCATATTAGCATCTGGATCATCAATCGCTGAAATTAATATTTGCGCTTCACCGGCCCCTGCAGATTCCAAAAGATCTTCACGTGTCGCATCTCCATAATACACTTCAAAACCAATCCTCCGTAACAAATCAACACGATTAGAATCATGATCAAGTATTACGGTATTGACACCATTGGCTCGTAAAAACCTCCCGATAGTACTACCAAAATGACCAAACCCCACTAGGATGACCTTTTGTTTACTTTCAATTGAATCTGCTGCTTTTTTCACTTTCTCAGCTGTTCCAATCCTTGGAAGTATTAGTCGCTCATTGATCATACCAATAATTGGAGAAATCGTCATGCTAAGGGCGGTTATTACCAATAGTAAGTCCAGTTGAGGTTGCTCAATAATGTTCAGCTGACTAGAAAAACTGAGCAGCACAAAAGCAAATTCACCGACCTGACTTAAGCCGATACTAAACAATAAATTTTGATCAGTATTCAATTTGAATATTTTACCGACACCTAACAAAACCAATGTCTTAATTAGAATGGTCCCAAGAACCAACCCTCCCACAAACACAGGAGCGTCACCGATTATTTTGAAGTTGATGGACGCTCCTACTGCAATAAAGAACAAACCCAATAGCAACCCTTTGAAGGGATCTAGATTACTTTCAAGCTCATGTTTGTATTCACTATTAGCTAAAATAACCCCTCCTAAAAATGCACCAAGAGCTGGGCTAAGTCCCACCTGCTCCATCAGAAACGATATTGCGATGACGATCAAAAGAGCCGATGCGGTGAAGAGTTCACGCAATCCAGTGGTTGCTACTAGTCGTAAAACAGGTACGATTACATATTTTCCAGAGAGAGCTACCAGACCTACAGATAAAAGGACCGCTAGGGTCTGCAATCCGATCGGTAACTGATCAAGCAACGAGCCCTGATGCCTAGCTGCTCCGTCGATGAATTGACTGCCGAAGAGCGGTAGTATAGCCAACATGGGAATGACAGCAATATCCTGAAATAACAGTACCGAAAAGGAAGAACGGCCGTAGACAGTCTCCATCAATCCTTTTTCTTTCAAGGTTTGAAGAACGATCGCGGTAGATGACAACGCAAGCGCCATAGCAATCGTGAGAGAAACGGGCCAAGTCAATCCTATCAAGATCGAAATCGTAAAAACAACAATCATCGTAATCCCAACCTGCAGTCCACCCATTCCTAAGATGGATTTTCGCATATGCCAGAATGCTTTTGGATTGATTTCCAAACCAATCAAAAAAAGCATCATCACAACACCAAACTCAGCAAAATGAAGAATATCGTCACCTTCTTCACCTATAAATCCAAATAGATATGGTCCAATCAATATTCCAGCAAATAGGTAACCAAGTACAGAGCTTAAGCCTAGTTTTTTGGCAACGGGAACACAAACCACGGCAGCCGTCAAATAGATTACTGCTTGAAATAGAAAACTGCCCGTCATTTGTTCAAGGGATTTAGAAGTTCTGCTTGCTCATTCATAAACAGTGCGTCTTTGTAAGATGCCGGATCAAAATTTTTCTGCTGAAAAGCTTCCAGCAAACTTCTCAAATGATCTTTGTACTGTTGTAACGCTTTAGATGTTTGACGGTAACTGTTGAGTACCGCAAAGGGGGGAAGATAGCTCATATGACAAAGTCTAGCAGTTTGCTCAAAAGGTCTTAGAAATTCTCTGATAGAATAATGATTACTTCCTGTCGCTTGATAGGCCTTCGCAGAACCTCCCGCAGTAATCAAGTTCATGACTATTTTCCCTTTCAAAAAGACGCCACGAGGGCCGTAGGCCCAATTGAACTCGAGCACCTCATCAATCCATAATTTGAGCATAGGAGGGGCACTGTACCAATACAATGGATGATGCCAGATGATAATATCATGTTGCAGTATCTCTTTTTGCTCAGCCTGCACATCTATTTGATAATCAGGATAGAGTTCATACAGATCACGGACTGTAACTTCCGGCATACCCAAAAATTGCTCTACGAGTTGCTTATTGACATTCGACGCTTCAAAACGTGGATGCGCAAATATGACTAATATCCTTTTTGACATATCTCTGCTAATTATCTCTAAATGATTAGTTGTTTGATTCTACAACAAAACGACGAGTCAGGTTCAATTTTGCCATGGGAAAGATAAAGTAAGGCCTCAATCAAGCCAGCTTAGATTAGGAAAGATTTGTACTATTAATTGAATAGAAGTAGTATTCAATCCTCTTGAAATGGCTAATTTCGCTTTTCAAATTTCAAACTAAAAAGACAATGACTTCAGACCAACTGAAAGACTTGAAGGCTCGTATCACGGCCTTGAGGAGGTATCTTTGACTACGATTCGAAGAAAAAAGAAATCGAAGAACTTGAGCTAGTCACGGCTCAACCGGAATTTTGGAATGACCCTGAAAACGCTGAGGTCACCATGAAAAATATCCGAACAAAAAAAACTTGGACAGATGCCTATGAGGTGCTTGATGTAGGACTAGGAGATGTCGAAACCCTGTACGAATTTCTTGAGATGGGCGAAAGCTCTGTTACTGAAGTAGATGAAGCCTATGCTTCAAACCTAAAAGCAACAGAGGAGCTAGAACTTAAAAAAATGCTGAGTTCTGAGGAAGACCAGCTTTCTGCTATGCTTCAGATTAACCCTGGAGCAGGAGGAACAGAATCTAACGACTGGGCAGGCATTCTCATGCGCATGTATATCATGTGGGGTGAGCGCAATGGTTACAAGGTCAAAGAAGTTGATTTTCAGGCTGGAGATGTTGCAGGTGTAAAGTCAGTGACGCTTGAGTTTGAAGGGCCTCTAGCCTACGGTTTTCTTAAGTCGGAAAACGGAGTACATAGATTGGTGAGAATTTCACCTTTTGACAGTGGTGGGCGAAGACATACGTCTTTTGCATCTATCTATGTATATCCTGTTGTAGACAACTCAATCGAAATTGATATCAATCCAAGTGATGTCGATTTGCATACTTCACGATCAGGTGGCGCTGGTGGTCAGAATGTCAATAAAGTAGAAACAAAGGTGCAGCTCACACACAAGCCAACTGGTATTGTAGTCGTCTGTCAAGTCGAACGATCACAGCTGGCCAACAGGGAACTGGCAATGCAAATGCTTAAATCTCAGCTCTATCAGCGGGAGATCCAAAAACGAAACGAGGCACGAGACAAAATCGAATCATCAAAAATGAAAATAGATTTTGGATCACAAATCAGGAACTACGTTTTGCACCCTTACAAACTGATCAAAGATGCAAGAACCGGACATGAGCGCACTGACGTGCAAAATGTTCTAGATGGTGATTTACAAGACTTCATCAAGAGCTTTTTGCTTAAGCAGCAAGAAGTAGAAGACTAGCCGCGTGCGCACTTACTACGGCCTCCAGTTTTGGTTACTTTGCTTAAGCTCTTATCTGTTTTTTTCATCCTTTACGATGATTATCGCAGAATTGCCAGGCTATTTGAGTCGATTGGGGGGAGAAGAGTATCTGGGGTTAATCATAGCACTCTTTACCCTTACTGCGGGACTGTCCAGGCCTTTTAGCGGCAAATTGACCGATCGTTGGGGAAGAATCCCGGTGATGATCATAGGTGCATTGGTCAGTGGAATAGGATCCTTACTCTACCCATTTGTTTCTTCAATATTTGGATTCTTTCTAGTTCGACTCATCCATGGCTTTAGCACAGGGTTCAAACCCACGGGTACGTCTGCTTATGTTGCAGACTTAGTACCGATGAACAAACGAGGTGAAGCGCTTGGTATCTTAAGTATGTTTGCGACCATTGGATCAGCGTCCGGCCCTGTACTTGGATCTGCGGTGTATCTATCTTATGACATCAATACACTTTTCTATGTCAGTGCAGTCTTTGCTGTAGCTTCTGTGGCTATTCTACTCGGCATGAAAGAGACACTTGAAGTAAGAGAGAAGTTCACTTGGAAGCTGCTAAAAATTACTAGAAATGACATCTACGAACCTAGTGTCTTAGTCCCTTCCGTCGTTATGCTGTTGACGACATTTTCCTTTGGTACAGTGGTTGCGCTTTCCCCAGATTTTAGCGACTTTCTAGGCGTAGAAAACAAGGGCCTTTTTTTTAGCTTCTTCACTGGCAGTTCTTTGCTGGTGAGAATTATTGGAGGAAAAATATCTGACAAATATGGCAGACGAGTCGTACTGAAAATCAGCACAGCCACATTATTTATATGCATGTTGGTCATAGGTTTTGCTACGACACAAGCACAATTTTTCACTGGAGCGTTTTTATTTGGACTTGGCTACGGGCTCAATTCGCCCACACTATTTGCATGGGCTATTGATCGAACACCCGACGCGTCGCGAGGGAAAGGTATTTCTACCATATTTATTTTTCTTGAGATTGGAATAGGTCTAGGTGCTCTGATCACGGGGTCAATGTATCAAGGTGTCGATAGTCGCTTTCCGTTAATCTTCGGAATATCCTCTATCTTCTCACTACTAGCATTCTTATACATAACATTTATTGCAAAAAATGAATAGTAGCATTCTTAAATACTTTTATATGGCAGTGGGTCTAGCCAACCTGATCTCCTGGTTCTTTTTTGATGGCGCCTACAACGAGTTCAGCAAACCTTTACTCATGCCTTTACTCATGTTTCATTTGTACTTTACAGCAAAAAGAAAAGTCTACTTATGGACGCTCCTATTATTTACGGCTCTCGTATTTAGCTGGGGAGGTGATTTAGCATTGATGCTTGATGGCAAATACTTTCTATTAGGCGTCGGCTCATTCTTCGTTACTCAAGTACTGTATTCCGCTATTTTTTATAAAACAAAAGCGAAGCTGCAAGTCAATCGTATCACTATGTTACTGCTAGTCTGCTATGGTCTAGCGATGCTTTATTTATTGCTTCCAAGTGCCGGCACATTAAAAATCGCTATCACAATCTATAGTATTAGCTTGCTTACGATGACGGGTTTAGCATGGTCTTGTAAATCTAAAGACAAGCCAGAATATGACTTGATGGTGGCAATAGGAGCAACGTTGTTCCTTATTTCTGATTCTTTAATTGCTGCAAATATGTTTGCAATTGCTATTCCAAAAGCTGGTTTTTGGATTATGTCCAGTTATATCCTGGCACAATACTTAATTACTGAGAGCGTAATCCTGCGCAACAACTAGTCTTCCGCGTTCGCAAAGCTGATCACCCCCATCGATACTTCAATATCAAACGTCAGTAAGTTCAAGGCATCAGCAGCATAGAGCATATTGACATAGACACCCTTTTCCATCTCCTCATAACCCTCTGCCATAGTGATATTACACAATGGAGATTCTTTCATATGAATAATGACAGGTGAGTTGATCGGCAACAAGACTTCTAATTTCCCAGCACCGACAGTAGCTTTCACATTACAGCTTTTTTCTACTGGATTTCTGAAATCTAATACCGCCTGACCAAACCCGATTTCTGCTATAAGATTCCGAGCACGCGACCTTTCCAAATCATGTGCGATTATAGATCCTAAGTCCACTTTGATCATGAAGGTGTCCATCTCCGATAGATTTGTTTCACCTCCACGGTAGTTAACCGTAACATCAGCACTCCCGGTCGTAATTTGGAGGCCACTCACATGCGTCCCGCTGAGATCAATATCAGAGCTTCCTATCCCGTAGTTAAGATTTAGGTTATATACTTTCTGGTCATTTAGTAAAAATTTCCAATAGTTCTCCTCGTCTTCCTCTTTGCTGCTCATCATGGCATAAACAAGGCCATCCCCTACGACAGATTTCCTGAATTCGCTGAGATTCAAATTGACTTGGCAAGTCCTATTTACTACGTCTATTTCAAAAGAAGGGTTAATCCTATCTAAATCTGGATTTCCAAAAATATTGAGCGGATTACCCCCATTCACATGACGGAAGAATGAAATACCCGAAGTTGCCTTCAAAGTGAAATCTACTGAGTCGTAACTATTGGGGTTCTGTAAAGAATAGAACCTCCTAAGTTGTGCCTGCAGAGCATCCGCACTGAAAATAGACAGTAAAACCAACGTCACCACTTTTAGCATGGCCATATTAAACGAGAACTGCGTTTTGAAGTTGCAAATTTATGCGTTTGATCTACAAACGGGTAATATCCCTGATAAATAAGGACTTATTACTATTCAAAGAACTCTTTCATCTTCTCAAAGAAACTCTTATCGTTTTTGGTTGGCTGCGGTTCGAAGTTCTTGGAAGACCTCAAATTCTCCAAAATATCCGTCTCTTCTTTAGACAATGTACGCGGCGTCCACACATTCACATGGATCAATTGATCGCCTCGGGAATACCCGTCTATATCTTTAACCCCTTTACCACGGAGTCGTAATATTTTACCGCTTTGCGTACCTGGGTCCACTTTAATTTTGACTTTACTGTCAATAGTCGGCACTTCTACTTGCGCACCTAATGCAGCATCAACAAAAGAGACATACAAATCAAAGATGACATTATTTCCATCTCTTTTTAACGTCTCGTCTTCTACCTCCTCGATGACGATTAGTAAGTCTCCGGCGATACCGCCCGGGACCTCATTACCCTTTCCAGACATGCTTAGCTGCATTCCTTCTGTCACTCCTGCGGGTATATTGATAGAGATCACTTCTTCCTGCCGCTTCATACCAGTACTATCAGTACCAGGCTCTCTATTATCTACCATTTGCCCTGCACCACCACACTGCGGACAAGTAGATGTTGACATCATCTGACCAAGCATGGTATTCATAACTTTTCGGACCTGCCCCGTTCCTTGACAAGTATCGCAATTCTTGAAAGTCGTGGATGGATCAACCATCAAACGGTTGACCTTTATCTTTTTTTCGACGCCGTTAGCAATCTCTTTAAGGGTTAGTTTAATTTTGATACGGAGATTGGTACCCTTCCGTGTTCTTCTGCTTCTTCCACCGCCGCCGCTTCCACCGCCGCCAAAAAAGCTTTCAAAAGGACTACCTCCTCCAAAAACATCTCCAAACTGCGAGAAGATATCGTCCATATTCATGTTGCCACCACCATGACCTCCAGCTCCTCCTACTCCCTGATGACCAAAACGATCGTACCTCTGACGTTTTTCGTTATTACTGAGAATCTCGTATGCCTCAGCTGCCTCCTTAAACTTATCTTCAGCTGATGAATCTCCTGGGTTTTTATCTGGATGATACTTAATGGCAATCTTGCGGTAAGCCTTTTTGATCTCGTCCGCGGCTGCACTACGTTCTACACCAAGTATCTCGTAAAAATCTCTTTTCTCGCTCATATTAATCTTTTGCCCCTGTCACGACCTTGCCATATCTAATTACTTTCTCACCTAGGTAATAGCCAGGCTCTACAACGTCTACTATCTTTCCAGCAAGCTTTTTGTCTGGCGCTGGAATTTGTGTGATTGCTTCGTGCTTTTCCTCATCAAACTCATCTCCCGGATTGATTTCCATCTTGTTCAACCCTTTTGCCTCTAACACTTTGCTAAACTTATGATAGATCAACTTAACGCCTTCATTTTCACCTATATCAACAGATGCTCTCATGGACCGTTCAAAATCGTCCATTACTGGAAGCAAAGCTTCCATCAATTCTCTGCCAGCTGTAGATATTAGCTCTAATTTCTCTTTACTTGTACGTCTTCTGAAATTTTCAAACTCAGAATACAACCGTAAATACTTATCCTTTGCTTCGGCAACCTGACCCTGGAGTTCTTCCATTGGATCTACATCCTCTTCTTCCTCAGAATCACCGACAGTCTCAGGGGTCGAGACATCATCCGCCTGCTCTTCGACAAGTCCTTCTACTACTTCTTTTTTTGCTTTTTCTTCTTTCTCAGCTTTCATATCGCTACGCTTCACTTAAGATTCCTTGATGATATTGATCAATTGTTTTCACTGCCTTATCGCAGTCTGTAACTGTTCGACTTGAATGACAATTTTATTGCCATTTTCTACATATATGTCATATTGACAGATCGAACTGGCGAATGTTACAAAAACTAAATGTGGATGTTATGCCTTTCTGACTTACTTGGTCAATCTATGCCATAGCTGATCCTTCAGCGCATCAAGCCCCTGACCAGTAACACTTGAAATAAATATATACGGGATATCTGGCAAAGTATCTTTCATTTCGTCGATAAGCTCCTCGTCAAGCATATCCGATTTAGAGACTGCGAGGATTCTCTCTTTGTCTAACAATTCAGGGTTATGCTGCTCAAGCTCATTGACTAGTATTTCGTACTCCTTTTTGATATCGGCGCTATCGGCAGCTATCATAAAGAGTAGCATACTGTTTCGCTCAATATGTCGTAAAAATCGTGTACCTAGTCCTTTGCCCTCAGAAGCTCCCTCAATAATTCCCGGAATATCTGCCATCACAAAGGATTTAAAATCTCTGTATGCTACGACTCCTAGATTTGGCACTAGCGTAGTAAAAGCGTAATCCGCAATTTCAGGTTTGGCAGCCGAAATAGACGAAAGCAACGTAGACTTACCCGCATTTGGGAAACCAACTAAACCGACATCAGCCAGCAACTTCAGCTCAAGTATAACAGACCGCTCAACGCAATCTTCACCTGGCTGTGCGTACCTCGGCGCCTGATTTGTTGACGTCTTAAAATGGCTATTACCCTGTCCGCCACGTCCACCCGGAATCAGTACTTGTTGTTCCCCATCCGCAAGGATCTCAAGAATTTTTTCGCCTGTCTCGGGATCTCTAGCAATTGTCCCTACCGGAACTTCTAGAATAATATCTACTCCATCTTTCCCATGGCGATGGTTGCCCTCTCCATGTCCTCCGCTGTCAGCATGTATATGCTTTCGGTATTTAAGGTGTAGCAGCGTCCATAGTTGGCTGTTCCCTTGAAGAATGATATGGGCACCTCGTCCTCCATCACCTCCATCAGGCCCCCCTTTTGGAACAAATTTCTCTCTCCTAAAGTGTGAAGCACCCGGTCCTCCAGCACCAGACCGGCCGAAGAACTTTACATAATCAATAAAGTTAGACGTCATCAGTGTTGATCGATAGTGCCAGAGATCTGAGTGAAAATATCCTCTATTGACCCCACACCATCAATTCCTGTGAATTTCTTTTGCTCTTTGTAGTACGAAGCAACAGGTGTAGTTTCGGTAAGATATACATGAATCCTAGTGTTGATCTTATTTTCATCCTGATCATCTACTCTACCAGATGTCTTTGCACGCTCTTTGATTCGGCGCTTAAGTTCTTCCTCCGGGACCTCTAGAGCAATCATACCAGTAATACTTAGTGAGTGCTTAGCCATCATTTCATCTAATGCAGATGCTTGTTTGACCGTTCTTGGAAACCCATCAAAAATAAAACCCTTGGCATCCAAATGATCTGATATTTTCGCCTCCACCATACCAATCACAACCTCATCTGGAACCAACTTACCTTGATCCATGAATCCCTGAGCCAGTTTACCTAATTCTGTGCCTTCTCCAAGGTGCTTACGAAACAGATCCCCCGTAGATAGGTGAATCAGTCCATATTTTTTGATGATATGCTCACTTTGAGTGCCTTTACCCGCACCTGGAGGGCCAAATAATACAATATTTAACATGTCGTTTTTCTAGTATTGTTATGCAATTAAAGAAATTTCATCTTGAATCTGGCTGACTTCGTCATGATTCGGGTCAGGATCCTATAGTTCCTGCATCAAAAACTGGTACATCCCGATCATACTTTGAATGTCTGCGATGGAAACCTTCTCATCAGGGCTATGAACATAATCCTCTGGCGCACCCATAAAACACCAATCAATAGGATAAGGAGACATATGCACTTCTCGTCCGTCACTGCTCCCACTTGCTTCTACTTCAGTCTGGTATGATAAGCCACTTTTGTCTGCCAACGTAAGAACTTTATTGATAAAAGATCTTCTCGGGATGTTATGATCTCTTAAAGAGATCACAACCCCTTCTCCATGCCCAACACCATCTGTCACCCACGTAATATCAGAGATCAAAGCCGTGCGAAATGGATGCTTGGGATAAGCAAAGGAAAGAATCTGAGGGATATTTCCACCTCCATGCTCCTCATGAGTAGAAAAGACAATCATACCATCTATCAACGTTTCTGCTACCGTCAAAGCAGCGTACACACCAAGTCGATTATCCAGATAAGGAGTCTGTACAAATTCCTCAGTTAATCTAAAATCTGGCTTGTAAACCAGGGTAGTTCCACGTTGAATTGCACGAGCGAAGTCATGAGACTGTCGGCCATTTTCATCTTCCTGCAGCGTACACTCAATGGGTCCAAATGGGTCTTCACCTACTAGCTTAGCTCCATTACTGGCGGAGGGACTCCCAATTTGCACCAATTGATTTTCATACCGGCAGGTATATCCAACCGTATCCATGTGCGCAAAAATAGCTGTTCTCGGCTTACCGAATACGAGAACTACCGCATCATGCAACTGATCATCATCCTGATAGGTAATAGGTTGCACCTTCCAGCTTTTTTTATGCTGACTGATATAATCCAATAAAAATGATTTCATTTCGTACTCAGACCCACTTGGGGCATGTACCGAAACGAGTTGCTCGAGTAGTTGCACAGGTATTGTTTACAAAAGTGCAAATATGCCAGCTATCCTGTTAAATTCAAACCCAGCGCACCAACTGAATTAATCAACTCCCTCATCCATGATCTCAATATCTTGAATGAGTACTTGTTTTGCAATCCTTTGACCTGTCAGAGTAGCGGCTAAACCTCCCAGAGCCGTCTCCTTATATTTAGTTTCCATCGATTGGCCTATTTCGCCCATGGCATCTACACATTCATCCACTGGAATGACTGCACTCACATCCGCAATAGCGATCTGTGCTGAACTATTGGCAATGGCGGCGGCGCTAGCATTTCGCACGACACAAGGAATCTCCACAAGACCTGCTACAGGATCACAGATTAATCCCAGCATACACTGTATGGTGATAGCAACCGCATTAAATACCTGATCCATGGTACCACCAAGA
Organism: Cyclobacteriaceae bacterium; assembly: GCA_047627515.1. Classification (GTDB taxonomy): domain Bacteria; phylum Bacteroidota; class Bacteroidia; order Cytophagales; family Cyclobacteriaceae; genus JAYPLE01. The sequence continues at coordinate 14,061 of JBLHTU010000027.1, forward strand.
CAATAAACTATTGCGGCTGATGCCATTGCAGCTGCAGACCCCGTCTCAGCTTGACAACCGCCAACTGCACCCGATATTGAAGCTCTTTTTTCTAGTATCAAAGCGACTCCTGCTCCTATGAGTAGCCCTTCAAGTATCTTTCTATCGGTTATCCCATGAATCTCCTGAAGTGTAACTAACGTACCTGGCAGTATTCCGGAGGCACCCGCTGTGGGCGCAGCTACCACTCGACCCATACAGCTGTTGACTTCTTTTGCTGCCAAAGCCCTGGCAATTAATTTTTGAAAATCTGGAGAAAGCACTGCTACTGGATGTTGGAAGACCTTTTTGGCACCGTCATTGATCATACCGGAAACAGATTTCATTTCTTCTGTGAGACCTGTTTGGACTGCTTCTTTCATCACCGTATAGGCATTCTCTAGTCCCTCCCAGATCGCTGGCTCATTGCCCTGACGCTGGGTGACTTCGTAGTCTATTACAGGCTGGTATAGAGATACGCCAGTCTCGGAGACTAGCTTTCTCCACTCTTCAAAACTATTAAACAGAATGCTCATAATGGGTGGGGTATGTTGTTCAATGGGATAAAGCTACTGACTGTAGCATCGTCAAAACAACAAAACGAGGATGTTGTTCTGACAACTACCCTAACACAAACAAAAATTAGAAATAAATAATTCAATTGGTCACTGTCACTTAACCGTCCGATTATCTTTGCTTCATGCAATTGAAAAATGACCTTATCCTTCAGGCAGCAACCGGTATTAAACCTGACAGAACTCCGGTTTGGCTCATGCGCCAAGCCGGCAGAATTCTTCCGGAGTATCGTGCGATCCGGGCCAAACTGTCTGGGTTCAAAGAGCTAGTTGAGACCCCTGAACTAGCGGCCGAAGTGACGCTACAGCCTGTGGATATTCTTGGAGTAGATGCTGCTATCATTTTTTCAGATATCCTAGTTATTCCTGAAGCAATGGGTCTTACCTATGAAATGGTAGAGCAAAAAGGACCTCATTTTCCGAAAGTTATTGCTTCAAAAAAAGATATAGAGCAACTCCATATCGTAGAGGGCGACGAATTGAACTATGTCTATGAAGCCATTACTTTAACCAAAAGAGCACTGAATGGGCGGGTTCCACTAATAGGCTTTGCGGGAGCGCCATGGACGATCATGGCCTATATGATCGAAGGCAGTGGTAGCAAAACCTTTTCGCTGGCACGACGATTCCTATACCAGCAGCCAGAACTTGCTCACGAACTACTAGAAAAAATTACGACAAGCACCATTCGATATCTAAAAAGACAGATCTCTGCAGGTGCAGATATGGTACAGATTTTTGATAGCTGGGCTGGCATCCTTCCTCCGGAGCAGTATCGTCAATTCTCTCTCACATATATCGAAAGAATCGCTGCCGCGATCGAAGATGTACCCATGACGGTTTTTGCGAAAGGTGCATGGTTTTCATTAAAAGAAATGGATTCATTGAGCTGTAACGTAATTGGACTCGATTGGAATATGGATCCTCAAGAAGCAAGATTCATGTTGCCCTCAAAAACCTTGCAAGGCAACTTAGACCCATGCGTTCTGTACGGCACATCGAAGGTGATCAAACAGCAGACGAAGCAAATGCTCGATAAATTTGGCGCACATCCTCATATCGCCAATCTTGGTCATGGGGTATATCCAGATACCAACCCAGACCATGTAAAGGTCTTTATTGAAGCTGTTAAATCACATTCTGCTAGATAACGCTCTTATCAGTTTTTCTTGAAGCTCACTTTTCTTAAATGGCTTTATAATAGCGTCAGAAAATCCACGCTTATCTAGCTTGCTCATATCCTCGGCAGACACTGAAGCAGTTAGCGCTATAATCATCTGATTTGGATGCCGGAGTAATATTTCTGTCGTAGCATCGTACCCGTCTTTGATCGGCATATGGATATCCATCAAGATCACATCGAACTCTTCCTTTTGACATAAGTCTACTGCTGCTTGCCCATCCTCACAGATTGTCACCTCTATGTCCATTGAAAGCAGAAACTGCTCTGCGATCATCACGTTCATGATATTGTCTTCTACTACTAAGACCTTTTTACCAGACAGTAAGTCTGAGTCTGTTTGGGATTGTCGGGGATTAAGTCGAGTCCCTACTTTATCAAGAGTCAGGATAAAACCAAATCTGGAACCTTCCCCCTTGGCTGAAGCCACTGTAACTTTTGACTTCATCGCCTTAAGAATCTTACTTACGATAGAAAGCCCTAGACCAGCACCACCAAACTGCCTAGTTGTGGTGGAGCTTATCTGCGTAAATTCTTGGAAAATAATTTCAAGCTTTTCTTGTGCAATTCCAACACCAGTATCCTCAAATTCAACCTGCATAGTGACATGTTCATCTGCCTGGCTGATCAATTCAGCCCGAAGCTGAATAGCACCTTCCTCCGTAAATTTCACTGCATTGGAAGCAAGGTTGTTCATTACCTGATTGATTCTTGTATGATCACCTTTCACTTTGAGTGACGCTAACTTTCTGTCGATCTGCATGGTAAAGGCGAGCCCTTTGGCATTGGCTAATGGCTCGTACGTTTGAGCCGCTTGATCAAAAATATCCATTAGGTCAAATGTGATATCATCTAACTCAAAATTGCCCTTTTCGATTTTACTAAAATCCAGGATATCATTTACAAGCGCGTGAAGATTATTAAATGATAGTTGAATCGATTTCAAATGCGGAAGCTGATCTCTTCTAGGCTTATTTTCAGTTAACAAATGTGTCAATCCTCCTATCGCATTAAGGGGCGTTCTTAACTCATGGGAGATTGTGCTAAGAAATTCAGATCTAACATGACTAGCTTGATACGCATCATCACGCGACTGTTTCAGCACCAATGAAAACCGGTAGGAAAGGATTAGAGACTGGGAGAAGAAAAAAGCCAAATATCCAAAGAAAAAGAAAATAGCTGGTGCCTCTAGCCACTCAAAATAGTCTGCCACCTTGACAAAAAATACAAAGAAAACGATGATCATACTGATCATTCCATATTGCGCTCCTGGACGTTTCGCAATATAGGCACGCACAAAAACCGATAAACCATAAATCATCAAACCAATGAGTAGGATGAAAAAAGGACTAATTGTCTGAGAAAAATATAAAGGCGGAGTTACAACCGCAAAGAGACTCAAGGCTACACATAAAAAACTGAGAGATAAGACGACTACTTTGTTACTCTCCTCTGGATATAAAGCTTGTACAAAATTTGCAAAAACACCTGCACTTAAAAACAATGATATATACTCCAACCGCATACCCAATACCCAAGGTATATCGGGTATGATTCTATGCAATACATAAAAATCGCTTCCAATAATACGGTACGTGTACAACAGACAGAAAAGCGAAAAAAACAGCATTGCTGGATCATTGCGTCCAAACCAATAAAGTCCAATGAAAAATAAGCCACCAAGGATGAGACTGCCTGTTAGCATCAGGCTGATGCTAAGTTGCTCTAACTCGAAATAGTCCATCGCGTCATTAGAGCCAATGTAAATAGCCTGATTCATCCCTCCTTTTCTATGATCGAAGTTTGCGATTTGAAGAATAAGCTCTACCGTATCACTCTCAGGCAAACGAATAACCTGGGGACGCCACTCTGGTTCATACTCGGATCTTGTAGTCGCCACTTTCCCATTTTTGGCTATCAATTTTCGGTTGGCATAGAGCGCATATGAACTATACATATCCTCAAGCAGTAAACTGACGTCTGGCCTTTCTGCGTCAAAGAAAATCTGTAGCCGGTACGTAACGTAACCAAATGGGTTGAGGGTATCATGACCCACCACTTGTCCTTCCCAAAGGGATGGGAAATCGACTAAAACAGGATCCGCTGTATCTACTTTTTCTAAAGACAATGTACTTCCATAACACTCCCAAAGTGCCTGAATTTCTAACGGCTCAACTAAATCGGAGGCGTTGACTTTCAACTGCTGTGCTTCCATGAATAGTGGATAGCTTGCAAGGAAAACAGCAAGAAGAAAAAATTTTGTGGTCAGATTATTCACCTACTACAAATTTAATCATTCTAATGGTCGTGGGCTTCCTAAAGACTGGCTCTTTCCATATGTCGCTGTTTTGACAAAAGAAACAGTTGGATTGATTGAAATATCAAAAACAGTAGATGTCCAGAAAAACTAATGAAGTAGATATGTGGCAACCACTGAAAGTAGATAAAAATTTTGTAGACAAAAATGGTGAATACTGTCGCAACGGATAGCATCCCAAATATAGAACCGGGCTCATCGCCAACTACAGCTATCATATAGATATAAAACCCGTATATAATATACAGTAGCATCATCACAAAGAATGGCTTCATGGTCATTGTAAAATAGTAGGCTGGCAGCACAAAAGAGCACAAAAGAAACACACTACATAGCACAGTAAATGTTGTAATAATATTTTTTACGATCAAATGTGGATACAGATACTTCACAAAAAGACCAAACGCTAAGGCTGCCATAAAAAGGGATAGATATTCCATTCTCATACTGATTAACCATGGAATATCAGGTATGTACTCATTGATGTGATACAAGTCGGTACCAATCGTCCGATAGCTGTACGCGAAAAGAAAAAGCACAAAATAAAAGGTGCTAGTATCAAAACTAGACACTGCCAATCTTACTAAGTAGAATAATGCAAAAGCTATCATGATGCAAAACAGCACAAAATCTAAACCAATATGTTGGCTGTGACGCTCCGACAGATAACCAGTCTTTGCAATTAGAATCGGTGATGCATTACCCCCTTTAGAATGATGAAAATTGGAAATTTGCAGAACCAAATCTGTGGTGCCTTCTACATCTCGAAGCTGAACGACTTGTGGTAACCGATAAGGTATACTCGTTTCTTTTGTCTCACCAACAGTTCCATTACTAGCTACGACTCTACCATCTACAAAAAGTTTGTAGGCTGAATACATATCATCTACATAGAGGTCGTAGTCTGACACTTGTTCAGGTAGTAATAGTTTTAAGCGATAGGTTGCTACACCTCTTGACGAAATAGTATCCTTCCCAATGATTTGACTACTCCATAAAGCAGGAAAATCGGTAATCGAGCCCTTTCTAATAAATTGACCTGGATTGATGAGTCTCCCCCAATAAAACTCCCATTGCCCTGATAGTTCTATGGGTGTCTCAAAAGTCTCATACCTGAGATCTAAGTAGCCATTTGTAGCGTACGAACTGGCTTCAAAGGAGGTGCCTAGAAAAACAATGCATATAATGACTACTCGGCGAATCAAAAGTTCAGAAGCTCTAAGCAAGAATTTCGCTAATTTTATCATTTTTCAGACCCTCTTCCAGCAATCTATTTCTGTCAATCGGCACTACGCCTGAATACTCACAAACTATTCCGCCTCCAAGGTTTGCTAATTCTGCTGTCACAACGTCACTTAGACCAAGGGCCATACATAACGCTGCTATGCTGATGACGGTGTCACCAGCACCAGATACATCAGCAATACTCCTAACGTGTGCTGGGAGTCTAAAGGAGTTTTGTCCATGATGATAGACACCATATTGCGACAAAGTGATTAGCGCACGCTCAAAATTTAACTGCTCTTGTAGCAAAGAAACAGCTTTTTCCAACTCCCCTTCTTTTGACAGGTTGATACCTACATTCAACCCCTCTTTGAGCTCTTTAAGGTTTGGTTTGAAAAGACTGACTCCTTGGTAGGCAAAGAAATTTCTTTTCTTCGGATCCGCAGCAGTCAATTTTCCTTTGCGCTGCGCCTCTTTCACCACACTTTTGATCACCACTTCATCCAGGCAACCTTTGTCATAATCTTCAAAAATGACTACATCACATTGATCCAACAATCTTTCTATATGAGAAATTAATGTCTTGCGATCAATCTCATCCAGCGGCTGATCAATTTCTTCATCAATACGTAGCAAATGATGTCCATCTGAAATTACTCGATGCTTAACAGTAGTTGTCCTGCGACTACTTTTAATAATCCCCTCAGTGCTCATACCTCTCTTCTCTAAGAGTGACAAAAAGGTAGCTGCATGATCGTCATCGCCTATGATTGAACAAAGAACAGGAGTAGCTCCTAACGATTGAATATTCAAGGCGACATTGGCAGCACCTCCAAGCCTGCTTTCTCTTGACTGGACATGTAGGATTGGCACAGGTGCCTCCGGCGAGATACGATTTACATTACCAGAAATGTAGGAATCGACCATCACATCTCCGATAATCAAGACTCTTTGCCTCTCGAAAGCACTGAATATATCCTCAAGTGATTGAGTATTCATCAGTTAAGTTTTGACAGTGCTTTTTTGATGCGAGTAATCGCCTCTTTCAAATCCTCAACAGAAGCCGCATAAGACAATCGAATACAATTGGGCTCACCAAAAGCTGCTCCAGTAACCAAGGAAACATGCGCTTCCTCTAATAGGTATAAGCAAAGTTCATCGGCATTTTGAATTCCGCCCTTCCCAAAATAAGCGCTAACATTTGGGAAGAAATAAAATGCTCCTTGAGGCATATTGACTTCAAATCCCTCTATTTCGCTCAAAAGCTTATAGACTAGCTTTCGACGTTTTTCGTATTCCGTAACCATCTGGTATGAAGGCAAATAATCCGAGGTAAGTGCTGTGAGTCCTGCACGCTGAGCGATGCTACAGTTTGCAGAAGTTATTTGACCCTGAATCTTACTTGCGGCTTTGGCCAACCATAGAGGCGCGCCGATATACCCTACTCTCCAGCCCGTCATAGCAAAACCTTTAGCAAAACCATTAACGGTCACGGTCCTATCGATCATGCCCGGTAAGGCTCCGATACTAGCATGAGCACCCGTATAGTTGATCAGTTCATAAATTTCATCTGACAATACGACGATATCTGGAAACTCGCGAAGAACTTCTGCTAAGGCCTCCAGCTCCTCTTTTGTGAAAACCGTTCCTGTTGGATTACAAGGAGAAGAAAATATCAATGCTTTAGTCTTAGTGGTAATTGCAGCACGTAGCTGATCTGGGGTCACCTTAAAGTCATGCTCAAGTCCTCCACTCAAATAGACAGGCGTGCCTTCGGCCAGTTCGATTAAGGCAGAATAGCTCACCCAGAAGGGTGAGAATACAATAACTTCGTCACCCTGATCAAGTAATGCCAGGAACACGTTGGCAATGGATTGCTTAGCCCCATTCGAAACTACGATCTGGTCAGCACTGTAAGTGAGTTGGTTGTCTCGCTTAAATTTCTCACTAATAGCCTCACGCAGATCAAGGTAACCGTTCACCGGTGGGTAACCAAAATACTTCCCTTCATCAATCGCATCCTTCGCTCCTTCTTGAATATGCTTCGGTGTCTTAAAATCTGGCTCACCCAGACTTAAACTGATGACGTCGTGACCCTGCTGCTTCATTTCGCGAGCTTTTGCGGCCATTGCCAGCGTTGCTGACTCTGCCATATTCTTGATTCTCTTTGATCTTAAATCCATGCTAAAAACTAAATTCAATCAAAAATAAAAAGATAGATACCAGAAATTAGTATTTTGTTGAAAAATGAAGAAAATGAAGTACTTCCGCTTGGCTATTTTTTGGTCGTTACTATGCCTGTACATTACCTCTAATGCGCAGGAAACGAACGGACTTACATTCTCCGGTTACGTCGACTTATATTATGCTTTCGATTTTTCAGAACCCAATAACAATCAGCGACAGTATGTAACACAAGCAGCAAGGCACAATGAATTTAATCTAAATATGGCGCTGCTTGCAGCAAGCTACAGCTCTGATAAAGTGCGAGCCACTTTCGCAATACATACTGGTACCTACCCAGCGACAAACTATAGTGCTGAACCCAATGATCTAGCCCGTATGATCAACGCCGCCAATGTCGGTTTCAAACTGGGGATGAAGAGCTGGATCGATGTTGGTATCATGGGGGGACATTTTGGATATGAATCCGTTTTATCTACCGACAACGCTCTTGTTACGCAAGCTTTGGCTACAGAGTACACTCCCTACTACCAAACAGGGATCCAGCTTACTACTCAGATCAATAAAAAGGTTGCCTTTAAAGCAGTGGTGCTAAATGGCTGGCAAAATATTTACGAGACTAATCAGAGTAAGTCTGTTGGAATCGCGTTTGACTACAAAATTAGTGAGAACTGGAGCGCCAGCTATGGCAATTACTTTGGGAAAGACCCCGTTTCAGGATTGAACCGTCTACGCCTGCATCACAATGCCTATGTCTCTTACCAAGGCCAAAAATACAATAGTGCACTAGTTGTGGACTATATGCAGGAAGGGCTGAACTTTGACCTACCTGAAGAAACCGATCTTTTATTTATTACGTGGATTCAGCAATATCAGCTAACCGATCCTCTAAGTATTGGATTGCGATACGAACGGGTTTCAGACCCTACAAATGTGCTTCTCAGTTCGCCTACCGGTAACTTTCAAGCGAATATTGTTACGGCTGCCGTTCGCTACAAAGTCTCTACTGTTGCCCTTGTAAGCCTTGAAGCCAAAAGCTACTTTGGAAGTGAAAATATCTGGGTAAAAAATAATAGCACATTGACAAATCAGAACGCAATTCTGAACGCAAGCTTGACCTTGATGATCGGGCAATAATGAAATATGGACATAATTTAAGAACTTCTATGGCATAAAAAAGCCGCCTGTTCGATCGAAAGGGCGGCTTTTCTAAGCGTCTTAACCTAATTATTAGTTTGCAACAAACTCTTTAAGTCTTCTATTCTTACTTGGCTCTCTCAATTTTTGAAGCGCTTTCTCTCTTATTTGTCTGACACGTTCTCTTGTCAAGCCCATAGCATCACCAATTTCCTCTAATGTATATGGGTTATCATGACCGATTCCAAAGCTCATCATTATCACTTCTCTTTCACGAGCAGTTAGTGTGCTTAAAGCACGAAGTGTTTCTACTTTCAGTGAGTCATTAAAAACTAACTGTCCATCTGTAGGTCCAGTCGTTTGATTCTCAAGCACATCCAACAACGAACCTGATTCATCTTCACCGAAAGGAGCATCCATTGACATCTGCTTTACCTCTGCACCCAAAGTATTTCTCACCTCGCTAGGCTTCATGTCTAAGATGTCTGCCAGTTCCTCTTCCGTTGGCTCACGCTCATATTTTTGTTCCAACTCAGCATACGCTCTTCTGATCTGATTAATCGCACCTGATTTGTTCATCGGTAGCCTTACAATACGCGATTGCTCAGCCAAGGCTTGCATGATTGACTGACGAATCCACCATACGGCATAGGAGATGAATTTGAAACCTTTGGTTTCATCAAATTTCTTCGCTGCCTTGATCAGACCCAGGTTTCCTTCATTGATCAAGTCATTAAGAGGCAAGCTCCTGTTCTGGTACTGCTTCGCAACAGAAACCACGAATCGTAAGTTTGCCTTTACTAATTTCTCTAGTGCCAACTCATCACCTTCACGAATTCGCTGCGCTAACTCTACTTCCTCGTCGGGAGTAATCATTGGCACGTTGCTCACCTCGGTAAAGTATTTCTCCAAAGTGTGGCTTTCCCTTCGGTTAGTGATCGACTGTGTAATCTTTAGTTGACGCATGTGTTATTGTTTAATTTATTTAAACCAACCTATAATATCCTGCTCTTTCGGCTATTTACCAAACGTAAATCAATGTATTTGGTATAGATCTACCGCAAAAAATAAGCGGAAAAAGATCGCGAATGTACTAGAGATTGATCAAAGAGACAATTAAAAGTGAAAAATGTATTGACGGATTAACAGTATTATCCGAATATTAGTTTCTGAAAACTAGTCTTTTAGCTCTTCATAGTCGACATACTCGCCTCCTCGAAACTCCTTATCCGCTTGCTTTTGCTTATCCCCAGGCATAAAGTCTATTACGACACCTTCTTTGGACGCTCTCCTTTTAGTGCCCTTCTGATAACCTTGCTGCTGCCGTTGTGATTGCTGGCCCGAAGCTCCTAATATAAATAGTCGAAATAGAAATGATCCTACCTTGTACATTAAGTAGATAATCAGTCCAAGTATTAATAAAAATTTAAGCATAATTACTCTTTTAACTTAACGACTGAGATAGAAGTTTCGCTCTTGATAAATTTTCAAGAAAAAATCATCCATTAAATCATCAATAAAGTAGATCGCCTCACCCGTTGATTTCATCTCTGGTCCTAACTCTTTGTTGACATTAGGGAACTTGTGAAAGGAGAATACAGGCTCTTTGATTGCATAGCCATGCTTAACCGGTTTGAAGTCGAAATCAGTTACCTTCTTCTCACCAAGCATCACCTTGGTCGCATAATTTACATAGGGTTCCTGATAGGCTTTGCAGATAAATGGCACGGTCCTAGAAGCCCTTGGGTTTGCTTCGATGATGTAAACCTTATCATTCTTGATTGCAAACTGAATATTAATTAATCCAACAGTTCTTAGCGCAACAGCTATCTTTTTAGTGTACTCTTCAATTTGTCTAATGACAAAATCACCCAGATTATATGGAGGTAAGACCGCATATGAATCGCCCGAATGGATACCTGCAGGCTCAATATGCTGCATAATTCCGATGATATATACATTTTCACCATCGCAGATAGCGTCAGCTTCAGCTTCTATGGCACCTTCCAAAAAGCGATCAAGTAGGATTCTCCCGTCGGTCTTTTCTTTGAGCAAATCGACCACATGCTGCTCTAGCTCTTCTTCATTGATCACAATCTTCATGCTCTGACCGCCCAGTACGTAGGATGGTCTCACAAGTAATGGAAACCCTATTGTCTTCGAAAGTTCGACTGCAGACTCTGCATCTTCAATCGTACCATATTCTGGGTAAGGAATATTTTGTTCCTTGAGTAAGTCAGAAAAACGTCCACGGTCCTCCGCTAAATCCAGTGCATCCGAACTTGTACCGATGATTGGAATACCATACCGTGTCAGCTTTTCGGCAAGCTTCAAAGCCGTCTGACCTCCAAGTTGTACAATCACACCCACTGGCTTTTCCAATTGAATGATATCATAGATATGCTCCCAGAAAACTGGCTCAAAATACAATTTGTCAGCGACATCAAAATCGGTAGAAACAGTTTCCGGATTACAGTTGATCATAATCGTCTCATAGCCACACTCTTTGGCGGCAAGCACGCCGTGCACACATGAATAATCAAATTCAATACCTTGACCGATGCGGTTAGGGCCAGACCCTAGTACCAAGACTTTTTTCTTATCGCTAACCTGAGACTCGTTTTCTTGCTCAAACGTAGAATAGTAATAAGGCGTGAGTGCCTCAAACTCAGCAGCACAGGTATCCACCAGCTTGTAGACGCGTTTGATGTTATACTCATCTCGCTTCTTGTATACTTCACTTTCCAGACATTTTACCAAATGAGCCAGCTGACGATCTGCATAGCCCTTTTCTTTTGCTTCACGCAACAGTTCTTTAGGTAGCGTGTCGATTGTGAATTTTTCGATGTCCTTCTCTAGGTCAATTAACTCATCAATTTGATTCAAAAACCACGGATCTATTTTTGTTAGTTTCTGTATGGTTTTGAAGGGGATTCCTAGCTTAAAGGCGTCATAAATATGGAATAGTCGATTCCAGCTGGGGTGCTCTAGACTATCAAGAATAGTGGCCTGATCCTTCACTTCCTTTCCATCTGCTCCTAGCCCATTTCTCTTTATTTCCAGTGACTGACAGGCTTTCTGCAAGGCTTCCTGAAAATTACGGCCAATTCCCATTGCCTCTCCTACGGATTTCATCTGTAGACCCAAGTGTCGGTCGGAACCTTTGAACTTATCGAAGTTCCACCTTGGCACCTTTACGATCACATAGTCAATTGCAGGTTCGAAGAATGCAGAGGTCTTCTTTGTAATTTGATTTTTTAATTCATCTAGATTATAACCTATCGCCAACTTGGCAGCAACCTTGGCAATAGGATAACCTGTCGCCTTGGAGGCCAATGCAGACGATCTAGATACTCTTGGGTTAATCTCAATACCGACTATCTCATCATTGTCAGGATTGACTGCGAACTGGACATTACAACCGCCAGCAAATTGGCCGATCGCATTCATCATCATTTTAGCAAGATCCCTCATATGCTGATAGACCGTGTCGGGTAAAGTCATCGCAGGAGCAACTGTGATTGAATCACCTGTGTGCACTCCCATCGGATCGAAATTCTCAATTGAGCAAATGATAATAATATTCCCAATATTATCTCGCAACAACTCAAGCTCATATTCTTTCCAACCCATTATACTTTGCTCAACAAGTACTTCATGAATTGGCGAAGCTTGAAGCCCGGCATTGAGAGCAGCATCAAACCCCTCAGCGCTATTCACAAAACCACCACCGTATCCACCCAATGTGTAGCTTGGCCTGATGACCAAAGGGAATCCAATTTCTTGGGCTATTTCTTTTCCTTTAAGAAAAGAAGTAGCAGTCTCTCCTCTACAAACATTAACTCCTATTTCAATCATTTTCTGACGAAACTTCTCTCGATCCTCTGTCGTTTCGATAGCATTGATATCCACACCGATCATCCTGACGCCATATTTCGTCCAGATGCCTGCTTTGTCACATTCGATGGCAAGATTCAATGCCGTCTGACCACCCATAGTAGGTAGAACTGCATCTATATCGTGCTTTTCAAGAATTTCACGAATCGATTGCTTAGTCAGTGGTTTGAGATAAATATTATCGGCCGTGACCGGATCGGTCATGATCGTCGCTGGATTAGAATTGATTAAGGTAACTTCTATACCTTCTTCTCTTAACGATCTGGATGCCTGAGATCCTGCGTAATCAAACTCGCATGCTTGACCAATTATAATAGGTCCGCTTCCTATGATCAGGATGGACTTGATACTGTTATCTCTAGGCATGAATGCAGGTGGTTTTAGGAAAGTTCAAATTCTCGCAAATTTAATTGACTTAGTCCCGAATATGAAAGTTGTGGTTAATAATTTAGTCAGATGGATCAACCAGTTTTCATTTTCGCTGTTCTGGCGGTCAATATTACATTATCCATCTGGTTAGAAAAGCATACGCGGCTGAGTCAGCTGGGCGCCGCACTTCTTTCCATTGTCATCACAGCGATCACAGCCAACCTGGGTATCATCCCCTCCTCAGATGAGGTTGTCCCACTCTACAACGGGATTTTCGCCTATGTAGCCCCTATTAGTATCTTCTATCTTCTACTGGGTGTGAGTCTCAAGGCACTAAAGAAAGCAGGGAAACCGATGCTAACACTCTTTCTGTTGGGAGCCGTTGGCACCTGTTTAGGCGTTGTCTTGGCGGACGCGATAATTGGTTCCTACCTAGGACCAAACCGTGGACCAATTGGCGGAATGATTGCAGGCACATACATTGGAGGGAGCATCAACTTTAACGCTGTAGCTCTGCACCATAACATGCTGCAAGCTGGGCCTACCTATGCTTCGATTGTTGCTGTAGACAATATATATACTACGTTGTGGATGATCATTACCCTGATTATTCCACCAGTGATGCGTAAAATTTTACCTAGAGCTTCGACAAAGATCACTACACAACAATCAACTTCTGACAGCTTCAATCAGTCGTCTTTCAATATTCACAATCTAGCAATACTGGTTGTACTTGGTCTATCTGCTTTTTGGCTTTCAGAATCACTTTCGAAGTACGCTACAAGTATTGGAATAAGTATCCCTTCGATTTTGATTTTGACAAGCATTGCCCTAGGACTAGCTCAAATGAAATTCGTGCAACGTCTTTCGGAAGCCAATATTATTGGCTTATACATGGTCTATCTTTTTCTTGCTGTAATTGGAGCCTATTGTAATTTTCCTGCCCTAAGTGGCATTGGCACACTTGCGGTCGTCTTGTTAGTGTATTTACTAATAGTCGTCATGACGCATGGTCTTGTTATCTTCATCTCTGGCTGGCTGCTCCGGTACGATTGGGAAATGGTAGCTATTGCTTCACAAGCAAATATTGGAGGTTCATCATCCGCACTTGCTTTGGCTAAAAGTATGAAGCGTGATGATCTCATGTTGGCCGCTGTGCTGGTCGGTTCACTTGGTAATGGTTTAGGTACCTACCTAGGATTTCTAATTGCTGATTTGCTGTAAGTGGTTATCAGACTGACATTCCTCTGAAGTTTCAATCGCTTGGGACACCTACCCTCTAGTACAAAAAGCTATTATTAAACAGAGAGCAGACTTTTACACAGTGTCTGCCGCTACTGAAAACTTATCCCTAGACCCATGCCTCCTTTGGGACGCATAACTCCTTCTTCAATGATAAATCCACCTGACACGATATCAGAGACAAGGTCAAGACTTCCATCTAGATCAATATACTTAGTGTGTGCATAAGAAAAAGCAAGATGAAGTGCTGCTGTGATGCTAACCGCCGATTCATCGTTACACCCCCACATCAATTGAATTCCTTCTCGGCCTGCCATATCTGCAATTTCAGCTGCCGCTGATAGTCCCCCAGTTTTCATCAGTTTGATATTAAAAATCTTACAATTTGGAACTTGCTTAATCAAGTTAAGTGCGTCATAAGGATTTTTGAGAGATTCATCCGCGACCAAAAACCGTGATACATCATCAGATAGGTCTCTTGCGTCCTGAGCAAATCGATCTACAGGAAAGGGTTGCTCAATTAGTTCTAAATCTACCTTACTGGTCGCATCTACGAAAACTTTCAGGTCATCAGGCGTATATCCTTGATTTGCATCAACTCGTAAAACTGCACTAGGATATTTTTCAAAAATCTTCATAATCCTTTCAGCATCCTCTTCGGGGCTCAGACCTGTTTTCACTTTGATACAGCGAAAGCCTGCTTGCCAATACTCTTCTGCTTCCTTGACTGTTTCAGCCACATTTTTGATTCCAATCGTAATAGAGGTGGGCATTGAGCGATGGGCGATACCAAAATATTCGCCGAGAGATATTTTCAAATACTTAGTGAAAGCATCATGTAGGGCGATATCTATTGCCACATTCGTTCCCGGCCACTGTTCAAATCTCCTTTTAGTCTCTTTAAGCAAGCCTTCAAAAGCAGTAATTTTATGTCCTCTTAGATATTCAAAATCAGCCTCTTCCAAGTGCTTTATGGCATCCTCCACCGTTTCTCCAACCACTTTTTCACTCGGGTTAGCTGCTCCGATTCCCACAATTCCGTTTTCTAACTCAATTTCTACGAAAACATTTTTAACCTCTGTGACCGTCTTATAGGCAATTGAGTACGGTCTATTGGTACCTAAGTCACGGTCATAGACGCGGATATCTGATATTTTCATAGCTATTTTTTATTTAAATTTTTTACT
>JBLHTU010000028.1:0-29175 GCA_047627515.1 Cyclobacteriaceae bacterium
GTTTTACCTTGACAGTTCCCGTCACTCGTTTCTGGGAGCTTTCTAAAAATGACTCTATATCACGCATGGCTGGATCAAGCAGTTGCCCATCGTGCATCAGCTGACCGTACCAAGCCGACAATTGATCCTTGATAAAAAGCTGTTGCTTACTCAGCACGTGTTTTTCCAACAAATGATGTGCTTTGATTAGCACCAAAGGAGCCGCAGCTTCAAATCCAACCCGACCTTTGATGCCAATAATGGTATCTCCCACATGGATGTCTCGGCCAATGGCAAATTGACTTGCGAGCTTACTCAAAATCTCAATCAATTGAATAGCAGAACCCTTGTTGCCATCTATACTGGCGAACTCTCCTCTCACAAAGCCAAGCTCAATAGTCACAGGTTCTGTTCTTGTTAGCTGCGACGGATATGCATGCTCTGGCAAGGCCTGATCAGAAGTGAGTGTCTCTTTGCCACCAACGGATGTACCCCATAAACCTTGATTAATCGAATAGACTGCTTTCTCACTTTCAATCTTCACACCTTTAGATTCGAGATATGTGATCTCTTGCTGACGCGTCAAAGATTGCTCTCTAATAGGAGTTAATATATCCATATTAGGACACAGCGTATGGAATATACTATCAAACCTAACTTGATCATTTCCTGCCCCTGTGCTTCCATGAGCGATCGCGTCCGCCTTTATCTCATTTGCAAAATTGGCAATAGCCTGCGCTTGAAATATACGTTCAGCTGATACTGACAAAGGGTAGGTATTATTCTTTAGTACATTTCCATAAATGAGAAACCTAATACCCTGCTGATAATAGGTTTCCTTTAAATCAATACATCTGTAACTCGATACGCCAAGCTGCTTGGCTCTCTCAGCTATCTCGACTATTTCGCTATCGGTAAACCCACCTGTATTGACGGTCAAAGCATGAACCTCATGTCCCAACTCTTTTGACAAATGAATAGCACAGTAGGTGGTGTCAAGACCCCCGCTAAATGCTAATACGACCTTACTCATTATTTTCGGCGATTTGATTTACCTGCTTCTTTTTGATTTGCATGAATCTTTGATAGATCGATGATTTTTTGATAAAATCCCACTTCTTATTTTTCTTCTCCTTAGGATCATAGAGCATAGCGGTACAAATACAGTTGGACTGCTCTTTAGATTTAAGAATTTCATAATTCACACAGCTGCTACATCCCCTCCAGAAAACCTGATCAGTCGTCAAACGATCATACGTCACTGGATGATAACCAAGTTCTGAATTGATCTTCATAACCGCGAGGGAAGTAGTAAGCCCAAACATTTTAGCATTTGGAAACATCTTTTTGGAGTGTTCAAAGGCGGTGCGTTTTATCTTTTTTGCAAGACCTGATTTCCGAAAAGCATGGGCTACAATCAAACCTGAATTAACCACATAGGATTTATCGCTCCATGTTTCAATGTAGCAAAATCCAGCCAGCTGTTCTCCCTCGAGCGCGATAATAGCCTTGCCTTCATCAATTTTCATCTTGATGTATTCCGGCTCACGCTTTGCGATTCCAGTTCCGCGTTCTTTGGCGCTTATTTCTATAAGTTGGCAAACGGAATCTGCATAAATTAAATGCTTTTTCGTTGCCACGACAACTCGTATGGAAGTCATGATAAATAGTATTGAATGAATAAAGGGAGTACCCGAAACGGGATAATTGAATTTACGCGCGCCTACACCTTATCGGGCGGGGGAGAGAATATAGGTAGGTGTTTTGCTTTTGCATCTTAAAGCAAAGAAGTATTAAAAAATCTATTGTTCAAAGAATATCAGCAAATTATTCGTTCAACAACCATATCGGTTTCAAATTACTCCGAAATCAAAACTAACTTTTGCTCTTAGCCAGTTTGCCAGTTAATCCTGCAGATACAATATACTTCATCATCTCAGAATTCGAACCTTCTAACCTGACCAATTTTTCCCTTTTTACGAGGAACATGTTCCCTGAGAAATTATAACTGTGCGGCATATAAACTGCCACATATTCCGTTAGCACGGCATCTTCAAAATCTTGCTGCGTTACAAAACCTGGTTTCATCAAATTTGCGTTTTCATCAAAAGGAACAAGAACAGGTTGGTTAAACTTCTTTTTGTCCCCAGCTACCGCTCCTACTACATCATTGAGCGAGGAATAAATGAAACTAACAACTGGCACTTTTTTGATCACACGATTGATGAAGGCAGTAAAAGGCTTCGCAACAATGGTATCTGCTGCTACGCCTATCAACGTTATGGATGCGATCACTACGACTAAACCAATACCTGGTATTGCGATTGGTAAAAGCCTATCCACCCATTGAATGGTCACAAAGATGATATAAACTGTAGCTGCTACAGGTACGACAAGTAGCAGACCCTTAAGTAGATATCTAAAAAAAACGTTAACAGTCATAATTCATAATAAGAATAGTTCAAATAAAAAAAGGCCTCAAATGAGGCCTTTTGAAGTTACTGTTATTGTTTCTATCATAGTGCGATACCAATGAAAGACTTAAAAGCTAAGCCCATCAAACCAGTTAAAAGCATAGTAATTCCAAGTCCTTTCAGCCCGTTGGGAACATTAGAATATTTTAATCTCTCTCTTATTGCAGCTAAGGCTATTATGGCAAGGAAGAACCCAAATCCAGAACCAAAACCAAAAGAGGTTGCCTCAACGATGGTATAATCTCTTTGCACCATAAACAGTGATGAACCGAGGATCGCACAGTTTACAGCTATTAAGGGTAAGAATATACCCAAACTACCGTACAGCGATGGAGAAAATTTTTCTATGATCATCTCTACCAATTGCACCATAGATGCAATCACAGCGATAAACATAATGAACTGTAAGAACGACAGATCGATGGTTTCGAAACTTGCTCCTAACCAACTCAAGGCTCCTTCTTTAAGGACATATTCTTGTAGCAGCCAGTTTACAGGTACGGTGATCGTCAGAACAAATACGACGGCTAGTCCCAAACCAAATGCTGTTTTTACCTTCTTAGATACGGCTAAGAAAGAGCACATTCCTAAGAAATAAGCGAAGACCATGTTTTCTATGAAAATCGCTTTGATTGCTATATTAATTACTTCCATTATTCTTAATATTAGTGTTCTACGTAACCGTTCTGCGTTCTCTGTACCCAGATCAATATACCTAATATAACAAAGGCACCGATCGAGTCTACCATCAACCCATTCGTAGGAAATGAACTCCATCCTATTGCCTCAAATACCTTGAAATCAAATACTGAACCTGATCCAAGTAACTCACGGAAGAAGGCTACAGTAAGAATAATCCAAGCATATCCGAAACCACTTCCCAACCCGTCAAGAACACTGTCATAAGGTTTATTTGCCATAGCAAAAGCCTCAAGACGTCCCATTACGATACAGTTGGTAATAATTAGTCCTACGTAAGCGCCAAGTATCTTATACATGTCATAGCTGTACGCTTTCAGTAACTCACTGACTAGCGTCACTAGCGTAGCAATCACTGCAAGCTGGACAATGATTCTTACTCGTGTAGGAATAAAATTCCTAATAAGAGATATGATCAGGTTTGAAAATACAATCACGAAAACTACAGATATGGACATAACCAATGTAGGTTCCATCTTCACTGTCACTGCTAAAGCAGAGCAGATACCAAGTACCTGAATACTTATCGGATTATCATCGTTTAGAGGATCAGTTACGATCTTCCTTCGCCTTTTGGAAAATAGTTCCTCTGCGGGTTGCTTGACTACTTTTTTTACTGCTTCTGCAGTGGTTGCTTCTGCACTCATATTATTGAATATTATATGCTACGTTTGAACTCTCCTTTTGCTTCTCAATAAAATCCTCATAGAGTTTCATGTAATTCTCTATCATCTTATTAACTCCTTTGGCAGTGATGGTTGCACCGGACATCCCATCGACCTCATGATCGCTAAGGCCAGGATTACCTTCGCCCTTTAGCATGACGACTGATACTAATTCACCAGCTTCAAATAATTTTTTACCGACAAACCTCGATTGTACTTCTTCAGAGGCAATTCTTGCACCCAGACCTGGAGTCTCCCCTTTGTGATCAAATGCGATCCCTTTGATTGTATTCAAATCCCCTTCAATGGCAATAAAACATGAAATCCAATCCCAAAGACCGGCACCAAACATGGGCAATACGTAGGCTGTCACTTCTCCAGCTGGGTCCTCTCTAAACTTAAAGACTGGATAAAGTCGCTCCGCAGGCTCAATTTTATAATTCCTCTGAATATTAACTTTTTCGGCAATCATTGGATTTCCCTTCGCATCCATTTCTACAGGATCACCGTTGATATCAACAACCACTGATTCTACCCTCTCGGCATATAGTGCTAGAATATCTGCAGGCTCCGTGTATGAAGATATGTCCATGACTGCACCAAGAATCTTTTTCTTGGTATCTAGTTCAACCTGCTGATCCTGCCTAGGCTTAAGCAGCACTGAGGTAAGTGACATAAGTCCGCCAATGATGACTGTCAAAATAGCGGAAAAGACAATGATGTATGTGTTAGACTGTTGCACGGCTCAATCTTCGTTTTTTGTTAGCATCTACTATGTAATAATCGATCAGTGGAGCAAAGACATTCATGAATAATACAGCAAGCATTATTCCTTCCGGATAAGCTGGGTTCACCACCCTAATGATCACGGTAATTGCTCCTATCAAAAATCCATATATCCACTTTCCTGTTTCAGTTTGAGCTGCCGATACTGGATCAGTAGCCATAAAAACAGCTCCAAATGCTAAGCCACCAATTACCAAGTGATAATGTGCAGGCATTGCCATAAAGCTATTTACTGCTAAAGCATTGAATACAAGACCCATTGCCCAAGCACCACCAAAAACACTCAAAATAATCTTCCAACTACCAACACCTGTTATGATTAGAATAGCTGCTCCAATGAGACACATCAGCGTGGAGGTCTCTCCAATACTACCTGGAATAGCTCCAATAAACATATTCATGAAAGTATACATTCCATCGTACCAATGTCCCGCCACGTCAGCCATCATGTCTGTTCCATTTTGAACAGCAGAGTTTCCATAAGCAAGGATTGTAGCACCAGAGTAACCATCAACTGGGGCTTTGTCTCCGAAATAGGTCCACACATCTCCTGAGATTTGTGAAGGATATGCAAAATAAAGGAAAGCTCTCGCTGTCAAGGCAACATTAAGAATATTCATCCCTGTGCCCCCAAACACTTCTTTTGCAATAATGACCGCAAAGACTGTCGCAAGAGCAACTTGCCACAAAGGAATTGATGCTGGCATAACCAACGGGATCAGGAGACCTGTTACAAGGAATCCTTCTTCAATCGGATGGTTACGAATCACACAAAAGGTGAATTCAGTAGCAAGTCCTACTCCATAGGCGACTATGATGATTGGGACAATCTGGAAAGATCCAACTAATATTTTATCTATAAGACTTGCCTCTATGCCTGTCGCAATGAAATGCTGATGACCAACATTCCACATACCAAAGAGCAAACAAGGGATCATTGCAATGATCACTGTGATCATTGTACGCTTTAAATCCGATGCGTCCCTAATCTGGGATCCCTTATTTCCTGTCGTTAAATCAGGAGCAAATAAGATTGTCCTATGACCTTCATACAGCGTATGATACTTCTCCCACTTTCCGCCTTTTTCGAAGTGCGGCTTTACACTATCAAATGCGTTTTGTATAAACTTCATGTGCTCTTAACTATTTCTAATCATTTCAATGCCTTCACGAACCAATCCTTGTACCTCATTCTTCGATACGTCGATAAACTCGCAAAGCGCAACATCTTCTTCTACCACTTCATATATCCCTAGCGCTTCCATCTCATCATAATCATTTGATATAATTGATTTGAACAAATATGTAGGCAGTATATCCATAGGCACCACATCTTCA
Source organism: Cyclobacteriaceae bacterium (assembly GCA_047627515.1). Taxonomy (GTDB): domain Bacteria; phylum Bacteroidota; class Bacteroidia; order Cytophagales; family Cyclobacteriaceae; genus JAYPLE01. Next base: position 5,942 of record JBLHTU010000028.1, read on the forward strand.
AATGCACCTGAGATTACAAACTGGCGATGCTCACCGTGCGTATTTGTATCTACTATTCTCTCTTTCTTGGGGTTCAAAAATGAAAACAACCCAAATGCTCTGTGGTAACTAAGTTTACTCCTACTAGGCAGAACCCATCCGAAAAACTCTTCCTGGTCTCCTTCTGGGATCACAGTTACCTGCTGTTGGTAATAACCAAGGTAACCATCCTTCCCAATATTTTCTCCGGTGAGCACATTACCACTGATATATCTCACGTGGCTATTGCTGACATATTTTTCAGCAATCTTATTTAGACAAGCACCTGTGTAAGTTTTTACATATTCTGGAGTAGCTACTTCAGAGCCCGTCACGGCAATCATTCGAGCAGTATCTAAAATGCCTTCTAAGAATAGCTTTCCGATTTGGGCAACACCAAAAGGCGATACTGTCCAAACTATATCTCCCTTGTTAATCGGATCAATATGGTGAATTTGCGTACCAACATTTCCTGCAGGGTGCGGTCCGATCACTTTATTGATTTGTACCCCACTTGCTTGCGCAAAAATCTGGGCAATTTCGTCAGCTCCATTGGTGGTCACGTGTACGGTGCCTGATGTCATTTTCTTAAGAACATCTAGGCCCGCTTGAAAATCTTGTTCTTTACCGGATAGGGTGAATGCTACGTCTGGAGCCAGTGGACTAGAGTCGAACGTACTTATAAAAATAGATTTAGGCGAAGTAGTAGGGTCAGCTACAATTCCATAAGGTCTCTGCACAATCTGAGGCCATGCTCCTCCTTTGGCTATGATATCTACTACCTCCTCTTTGCTGAGAGCGGCAATGTCAGACACAGAATATTTTTTGTGTTGCTCGAAGGATATTTCTTTATCGGCTAAAATCTTGACTTCAAGCAACTTCCTCTTTTCGCCGCGTTTGATTTCGACAACCTCTCCACTTACGGGAGCGGCATACATCACGGATTCTGAGTACTTATCGTAAAACAATGGGGTACCTGCTTTCACGTTATCCCCTTCATTTACCAATAACTTAGGACGTGTGATCGCCACAAAATCCGTTGGTTTAACTGCAAAGGTTTCGGGGTGATCTACATCACCTATGTTTTTGGCAGGTTTTCCGACAATGTTAATATCAAAACCCTTCTTTAATTTGATCGTCTGCGACATGTTTTATAGTTGGACGTCTTACGTGAAAATTGGTCACAAAAGTAGTAATAAAAGTTCAAAAGAAAAGTTCAATAATGGTTGAAAAACCGATAGAATTAATTGTTAATTGACAGAAGCGAATACAAGGTTCTGATTCAGATAATCTGACACTTTTTCCATTAACCATCGCGGAGTGGATGTAGCACCACATATTCCGACGTTATCATCTTCTTTTATCCAGTTGAGATCAAGATCTTCATCACTTTCTATGAAGTAACTTCTTTCATTAAAAGATTTACAAACTTCATATAAAGCAAGCCCATTTGAGCTTTTTTTACCAGAAACGAACAAAATCACATCTTGTCGGGAAGAAAACTCTTTCATTTGAGGCTCCCTATTAGATACTTGACGACAGATACTATCATTGGCATCAAAGTCCCCATCGATCAATTCACCTTTTTCTACTTTGATCCGTTCTTCGATCAGTGACTTCATGTGATAGAAGCCTTTTGTACTTTTCGTCGTTTGACTAAACAATACGATCGGCTTACTGAAATCAAGCTGATCTAGATCATCTTCACTGGTGATGATGATAGCATCATCTCTCGTTTGCCCTGTTAGTCCGATTACTTCCGCATGTCCTGGTTTTCCATATATCACAATCTGGCCGTCTTTCACTTTCACTAGGTCGTACGCAGATTTGACACGATTTTGAAGTTTCAGTACAACAGGACATGATGCATCGATTAATTCTATATTGTTATTGATGGCAATCTGGTAGGTCTCAGGTGGCTCGCCATGCGCTCGAATGAGCACTTTACAGTCTTTAAGGGCTTTAAGATCATCTCTATCGATGATGCGCAAGCCTTTTTGGTGCAGCCTCTCCACTTCCATCCGATTATGAACGATATCTCCAAGGCAGTACAGAAAATCACCATCAGCCATCTCATCCTCTGCCATTTGAATGGCAAATTCGACACCGAAACAATACCCTGAATTCTTATCTATTTCTACATTCATAATCCTCTTGCTTGGTGAGCTAGGTCAACAATTTTAAGCACCTGATCTTCAAATGACATATAGCTTGTATCGATTTCGATTGATTCATCATCTTTCAAAAGAGGACTATCCTTACGTGTCGAATCTAGCATATCTCTCTCAGTTAAATTGTTTTCTATCTCAGAAAGTTCAATAATAACACCCGCATTTTTAAGCTCTTCAGCTCTCCTTTCTGCTCGAATTTTGACATTAGCTGTCATGAATATTTTTAATTCTGCCGTAGGAAACACTACTGTACTAATGTCCCTACCATCCATCACTACGCCCTTTTCCTTTCCTATGGCTTGCTGCTGCTCGACTAGCAGTTTACGAACAGCTGAAAGGCTTGCTACTTTACTTACAACAGCAGATACCGCTGGCTCCCTAATTTCTTTTTCAATCTTTATCCCATTGAGATAAATTTCGTTTGCTGCACCAAGCTGACTCGATTTAAAATTGAGCTCTATTTTTGGCAGTGCGCTCACTACTTTTTCGTGATCATTTACATCGATGCTATTTTGGAGCATATAAAAAGCTACCGCTCTGTACATAGCTCCTGAATCTACATAAATGTAATCAAGCGCTTTGGCGACCTCTCTAGCTGTAGAGCTCTTGCCTGTTCCTGAATACCCATCTATTGCGACAATAATTTTCTTCATCATCTAGCAGACTAGCAGTCTTTTACAGGGCATGGAATCGGCTTACCTTTTTTCATTTTACCCTTATATCGTGACGCTCCCGGCTGCTTGGCACAAGAGGTGATCAATAGCATCAGTATTGATAGCGTAAATAGTAAGGACTTAGCTTTTCGCATCATAGGGCGCTTACTTGCATGGATCGATCGACTTTCTTTACTAGTCCTTGCAATACATTACCGGGTCCTGATTCAGTGAAACTTGTCGCACCATCAGCAATCATTTGCTGTATAATCTGCGTCCACCTGACAGGCGAAGTCAGCTGGGTAATTAGATTGGCCTTGATCTGATCAGGATCTTGGCGTCCAATTGCATCTACATTTTGATAGATCATGCAGTCTGGTGATTGAATTTGAGTTGCATCTATTGCTGCAGCTAATTTTTCTCTTGCTGGCTCCATCAGAGGAGAATGAAATGCCCCTCCTACTGGCAAGATTAATGCTCTTTTAGCTCCAGCTTTCTTCAAGGCCTCGCACGCTGCTTCTACCGCAGGTATTTCACCAGAAATCACTAACTGACCAGGGCAATTGTAATTGGCGGCTACCACCACCCCAAGCGTACTTTCGCAAATCTCTTCGACAATTGAATCTTCCAAACCTAACACCGCCGCCATCGTCGATGGAGTGGTATCACATGCGGCTTGCATTGCTTCGGCACGTATAGAAACTAAGCGAAGCCCATCTTCAAAAGTCATGGCATTGGCTGCTACCAAAGCTGAAAATTCACCTAAAGAATGCCCTGCCACCATCTGCGGTTCGAAACCCTCTTTTACTTTAGCATTTACTACACTGTGAATAAATATAGCTGGCTGCGTGACTCGCGTCTGCTTTAACTCATCCGCTGTCCCTTCAAACATTATTTTTTGAATGTCAAAACCAAGGACATCGTTGGCCTGATCAAATAACTGCTTCGCTTCTGTGGAAGTATCAAATAATTCCTTTCCCATGCCTGGGAATTGTGCTCCCTGTCCGGGAAAAACAAATGCTCTCATTACGTATTTTATTAAGCGTGCAAAGCTATGAAACTATCGGTGAATTGATAAATCTGTGCTGTAGATCCTCTGTAGGAATACGGCAGTTATCTCTTTTACCAAACCATCGATATCTGTTTGCAGCAATTTGACCATAGATAAAGTCTCGAAATACTTTTGGAAGAAACTTGGCCCACCTTAAAGATGCCCAGGGTTTGTCAAGGTGTGATGCGATTAACAAGGCAGCATTGCTCTTAGCATATAGTTTTTGATGAGCAAGTACGATGATAGAATCAACACAGATATGCTCTTCATGATCCGACAACAAATCTTTAGCAAACTTAGACTGCAGTGGTGCAAAACGAATGGTCTGACTAGCATTATGATCAATAATGAAATTCACAGCACCGTTACATAAGTTGCATACACCATCGAACATGACAATTATACCATCTACCTGATTAGCTGTACCCATCCTCTATAGTCACGTTCTGAATTACTTGGATCCAAGACATCAAACTTCACTTTGGCACTGTAAAAATACGTACCTGCGGGCAATTCTGATCCAGCATCATTGCGGCCATCCCAGTTGATCAATACACTCTGCTCGTTTCTCTTTGATAAATCAAACACCCGTCTCCCCTCACGAGTAAATACTTCGAATGCCACTTCCAGCACAAACCGTGGGCAGTTATTGTTATCAAATGCATCTATTTGCTGACCTCCTCCATTAAAAAATGGGGTAAAGAAATCATTTACCCCATCATCATTAGGTGTAAAGACATTTGGCAGCACAAAGTTGGGACAGTTATCAAAACACAAAGGTGAGGTCCTAGTACTTTCATTAAATGACCTATCTATCGCTGCCACTTGATAACATCCTTTGAAGGAAGATAGGCCTGCATGAACATAGGAAGTCTCGATAGTACTATCAAGAAGAATGTAATCTTCAGCTAAACCAGAACGAGAGAAGTAGATTCTATATCTGAGAATATCATCTTCACATGCTCCAGAAATGTCGGCAGTCCATTCTATCTCATTGTTATAATTCGTGAAGCTACAGCCCTGCTGACCAACATATTCCTCACAACTTGACACTCTTGAGGACACTAAGTTAGCGGGTGTACAAGGTGGAGTGTTATCATTGGGCTGAGCGCAGATAAATTGAGAGCGATTGATCAGTGGCTCTGGAAGCAAAGGACTATTATCATAACTTCCGAAAGTGGTAATCCTGTAACAGTAGCTAATCTCATCATCTAATGGTACTCCATTAAATCTTCCATCATCTAAGTACACAAAGCCACTTTGACGCACATCTACACTATCAATTAATACAAAATCATCCTGATTAACAGATACATTATTGCGATAGATCAAATGGAAAGGCTTGCTGTCAATGACATTTGACCATGGGGCATTCGCATTCCAGTTGAGCTCAATGGAAGACAAAAGCGGTACAGGTTCCAATCTCACAGTAGAGGCCACCGCAGAAGAGTCAATAAAATTACCAGCAATATCTAGAAGGGCTATTTGGTAAGTATATGACTTATCCTGTGTATCCAAGCCGACGTCAGTGAAAGTCGTATCGCTGATAGCAGATGCAATCTCTACCGTCTCACCCAATTGAAACCCTTCGCTTCGAAAAACGCTATAATTATAAGGAGGAGGAAACTGAGCCTGATTCAATTCATAAGGAGGTGTCCATACGATAATCGCCTCCCCATTTGCAGGATCTGTGCGATCGATATCTACATTCGTAATAATGGGAGCATCAGTCTCAAGCGTAAGACATGCCTCTTCAGAAGCATAGCTTTCACCGCCTGCCGGCAAAGGGAAAACTGCAACAATCCGATAACAGTAATTTGCGCCTGGCGCTAGCCCCTGATCCTCATAGGTTTGTTGTGATGCAGGAACAGTCCCCACCAATTGGTAACCTGCGTCACCTGGAATACCGACCTCGCAAGATGATCCCTCAAAAGCAAAAGACCCCACTCTTCTCCATATCTGGATAGATTGGGCGTTACTACACGTATATTCATCCCACGTCAAGCCAGCAGATCTTCCTGTTGCTACGGTCGCATCAAGTCCAGTGGGCTTCGGTCCTACCACCGTAATTTCCCACGTACCAAAGTTTACAAGTGAGGGGCCTACCTTCATATTGTCCTCGATGGGATTATCAGTGATCTTGAATTGCACCTCATAAGGCCGATCTCTTACGTGACCACAGACCGTTTCCCAATTAAAATTCAAAAAGCCAGGAGGTCCTTGAAATTGATTGCCTTCAGGTGTGTAAGTAGCAGACGAATTCACCTCAAAAGGACCACCAAATGCCTCAAGTCGCACCTGATGCCCATCTGGGTCTGAGCCTGTAATGAGCTGCGTAATCGTTTCTCCCGCTGCCACACAGATGTCTGGAGGAATCTCTAGATCGGGCTTTTCGTTATCACCCTCGTAAATCACAATCTGCATATCTCGTGTCACATACCCCATCAGCTCCAGCTGTCCATTCCGCTCTCGCCACTCAGTAATGCGAAATGCCACATTGTACTCTGAACACTCATCCACACCATCTGGACATTGGTCACCTCCCAATGTATAGATATCGCCTGGTGAATTCCACACTAAGTCACCGCCCTGATTAGTCAAGAATAGTTCTGCAGGCCCCAAATCCTCACTTGCTGTGCTCCAACTGGTGTAGAAACTAGGATCATTGAGCTCTAAGTATCCAAAAACCTCATCTTGCTTTGTTTGTCTAGGCACCACAAACTCATAGGTAAGAAAATCTCCGTTTTCATCAAATGCTGCTGGATTATGTATAAAGGTAACACCCGGTGTGCCTTCGTCAATAGGAGGTGTCGTCAAAATAGGTGAACTATTGATTCCTAGAAATGGATCGATTACGACCAAAGATTCTACGTAAAAAGGAGTTCCAAATGAATTCGTCATATTAGCAATTCCTCCGTTTCTATTCTGCTCTTGGTAACTCACTACATAATTCCGAACTGAATTGAAGGTATGCCGTACAATGTACACTGACTTCTGGACGGTACTGGACACGTCCGTCGTATTGAATTCTGCAGTGCTAACATCTAGAACAGTGCCGTCACCAAAATCAAAAAAACCATTCCCGAAAGGAATGGTACTGTTTCTGTCTTTATAACCTGTAAAGGTAAATTCGTACGTAAACGTGAGATTATCTATTCTTTTGTACGTGATTTCTCCGGCTCTAATGTGTGAGGCGTATGAGACATCAATTGTCGCAATTGACAGCAAAAGGATGCATGAAATAAGTCTTGTCATCAATCAAACTTGATATGCTTTGTGGTCTATAACACCCGACTTCGGTAAATAGTTGGCACAAGTAGTAAGATCAAAGCTAAGCAAGAATCAATCCACAGCAATGCGAGTGCTAGCAGGACTTTATTGGATATTTCTTCTAGTAAAAGAAAGATTGATATTTTTCGTAACTATTTTGTTCTTCAAATTGTGTTTTAAGCAAATCGCATGTATCAAATTCGGATATTCAATTGCAAGGCAATGCTCAGACACATAACTTTGAGAGACTATCACATTAACTAAATGATTCGATCTATATGAGCTGGTTGGCAAACACTTTATCAAGCACTATTGGAAGGAAGCTCCTCATGGCATTGACAGGCATCTTTCTGATCCTTTTCCTTTTAATACACCTCATCGGAAACTTGCAGTTACTGAAGGATGACGGAGGAATGGCATTCAATATGTATGCTCAATTCATGACATCTAATCCTATTATAAAGACGACTTCCTATTTACTGTACGCGACGTTCCTTGCTCACATCTTCATCTCTATCTTCCTATCCATACACAATAGAAAATCTAGGGGCCAAGGCTATGAAGTAAATGGACAAAATAAAGGTGTCTCATGGAGCTCTAAAAACATGGGCATTTTAGGAACCATTATTTTAGTATTTCTAGTGATCCACTTGAAAGGATTTTGGTACGAAATGCACTGGGGTGGTATAGCTACCGCCACCTATGACGGAGAAATCTACAAAGACCTGTACGCGGTAGTAAAGACAGCTTACACTGAGATATGGTACGTGATATTGTATGTGATCAGTATGATTGCAGTAGGGTTTCACTTGTACCATGGGTTCCAGAGCGCCTTCCAGTCGCTCGGACTGAATCACCACAAATACACTCCAGCGATCAAGTTTGTAGGAGTAGCATACTCTCTGATAATACCAGGGCTGTTTGCACTGATTCCCATCTATATGTTAATGAATTAATAGCGATTAAGAGAAAAGTAACTAGATATGAAACTAGAGTCAAAAATACCCGCAGGACCAATTGAGACTAAATGGGAAAAGCATAAGTTTTCTCTTAAGCTCGTCAACCCTGCTAACAAAAGAAAATATGATGTCATCGTGGTCGGAACTGGACTTGCAGGTGCATCAGCAGCGGCTTCACTAGCCGAACTAGGATACAATGTCAAGGCGTTTTGCTTTCAGGATAGCCCACGACGTGCGCACAGTATTGCAGCACAAGGTGGAATCAATGCTGCGAAAAATTATCAAAATGACGGTGACAGTGTTTTTAGATTATTCTACGACACAGTCAAAGGGGGTGATTACAGATCAAGAGAAGGAAACGTGCACCGCCTAGCTGAAGTAAGTGTCAATATCATTGATCAATGTGTCGCTCAAGGCGTACCATTTGCAAGAGATTATGGCGGACTCCTTGATAACCGATCATTTGGAGGCGCGCAAGTATCACGTACTTTCTACGCAAAAGGACAAACAGGTCAGCAACTCTTACTAGGTGCCTACAGTGCTCTAAGTCGCCAAGTTGCTAATGGAAAAGTTGAACTTTACCCAAGAACAGAAATGCTCGACTTGGTCCAAGTGGATGGTCAAGCCAGAGGTATTGTGACTAGAAACCTAATTACAGGAGCAATTGAATCGCATTCCGCGCATGCCGTCCTGTTATGTACAGGTGGTTACGGCAATGTATTTTTCTTAAGTACCAACGCGATGGGTAGCAATGTAACTGCTGCATGGAGAGCGCACAAAAAAGGCGCACACTTCGCAAATGCCAGTTTTACACAGATCCACCCTACTTGTATTCCGGTATCCGGCGAACATCAATCGAAATTAACGTTGATGTCTGAGTCTTTGCGGAACGATGGACGTGTCTGGGTACCTAAGACCAAAGAAGACGCAGAGAAAATACGTAACAAAGAAATCAGTCCTAATGACCTGGCTGAAGAGCAAAGAGACTATTTCCTTGAAAGAAAATATCCTTCTTTTGGAAACTTAGTTCCTCGAGATGTGGCGTCTAGAAATGCTAAGGAAGTTTGTGATGACGGTCGAGGTGTAGCGCCAGTGACTGGACTAGCCGTCTACTTGGATTTTGCTGATGCTATTGCAAGAGATGGAAAGGATACGATCGCTTCGAAATACGGAAACTTGTTCGATATCTATGAGAAAATTACAGGAAACGATCCTTACACCGTTCCTATGATGATCTACCCTGCTGTGCACTATACAATGGGTGGTCTTTGGGTTGATTACAACCTGCAGACAACTATCCCAGGACTATATGCGCTAGGAGAAGCTAACTTCTCAGATCATGGAGCCAACCGCTTAGGAGCTTCAGCTCTTATGCAAGGACTGGCTGATGGCTATTTTGTAATCCCTTATACTGTGGGGGATAGCCTTGCTAGCATGTCTTATGACAAAGTGAGTACTGATCATGAGGCCTTCAAAGTGGCGGAGCAAGCTGCCAAAGAGGGTATCGAAAAGCTGATGAACATCAACGGAACCAAATCAGTAGACTACTTCCACAAAAAATTAGGAAAGATCATGTGGGACTACTGTGGTATGAGCAGAAATGCTGAAGGATTAACTGCAGCAAAGAAAATGGTGCAAGAAGTTAGAGCAGAGTTCTGGTCAGACCTCAAACTAACCGGTCAGTCTGATGAGCTTAACATGAGCTTAGAAAAAGCTGGACGTGTGGTAGACTTTCTAGAACTAGGTGAGCTGATGATTGACGATGCCCTCATGAGAAACGAATCTTGCGGAGGACATTTTAGAGAAGAGTATCAGACACCTGAAGGTGAAGCAAAGCGAGACGATGAAAATTTCGCTTTTGTAGGTGCCTGGGAATATATGGGAGAAGGCAAAGCTTCCAAGCTGCACAAAGAAGACCTAGTCTTTGAAAATGTCAAACTCACACAAAGAAGTTATAAATAAGAACTCCAACACAGAACAACACTGACATGAAATTAAAACTGAAAATCTGGAGACAAAAGAATACACAATCAAAAGGTGCTTTTGGTAACTACGAATTAGATAATGTCTCTAAAGACAGCTCGTTCCTTGAAATGCTTGATCAGCTAAACGTTGAACTAGAAGAACGAGGGGACGAGCCTGTACACTTTGACCATGATTGTCGTGAAGGAATCTGTGGAACATGTAGCTTATACATAAACGGAAAGCCCCATGGTCCGACTCAAACGACTACTTGCCAGTTGCACATGAGAAGTTTCAAGGACGGAGACTCTATCACTATTGAACCGTGGAGAGCCTCATCCTTCCCGATCCAAAAGGACTTGGTTGTGGATAGATCTTCTTTTGATAGGATCATTCAATCAGGGGGATATGTCTCAGTAAATACAGGTGGTGTTCCTGATGCCAACGAGATTGCTATTTCAAAAACAATTGCCGGTGAAGCAATGGACGCAGCTAGCTGTATTGGTTGTGGCGCTTGCGTAGCAGCTTGTAAAAATGCTTCCGCTATGCTATTTGTATCCGCAAAAGTGGCTCACTTAGCTCGTCTGCCACAAGGTCAAGTAGAAAGAGCAGAACGTGCCGAAAAAATGGTCGCCAAGATGGATGAAGAAGGCTTTGGTGCTTGTACCAACACTGGTGCTTGTGCGGCAGAATGCCCTAAAGAGATCAGCTTAACAAATATTGCCCTGCTGAACCGTGATTATATAGGTTCAAGCTTCGGCTCCTAGTGACTGACCGATATTCGTCAATGATTATTAACAACCAACCTCCGGTGATCCCATCGGAGGTTTTTTGTTGTTAAACTATCACATAACTTCGTAACATAACGATGCTTGCAGCCGACCGATGCTAAAAAAAATACTTTTTCTAATTGCATTTCTACTTTTAGCCGGAGCGGGATACTTTGCCTTTTTACAATACAAGGAGGCTAGAAGCTTATCGAATTGGAAGTTCGTACCTAGTAATGCAATAGCAGTATATGAGATCAATGCATTGGATGAATTGGTCAAGCATCTAGATGAGCAAAACAGCTGGAAAACACTCAACCTTATTCCTGAGGTATCTACTCTGAATGAACTAAAAAATAGTTTAGACAGTATTTTAAACCAAAAAAATGGTTTTGCTGAGTCATTTGCTAAAACCCCTTCATTAATCAGTCTACACCGACCTTCACGCGAAAAATTAGACCTTCTTCTCATTGCTGAAATCAATGACTTAAAAACCAGAAACCTATTCAGTAATATCCAAGAGGCTTTTTTAGGTAGCGGCTATCAAAAAAGAAAACGCGAATATCAGAACAGACAAATCATAGAGATATCACGACCAGGTGGAGCAATGTTTTCATACATGCTCTACAAAAATTTCTTTGTTGGCTCCTTTAGTGCCGTACTGCTAGAGGATGCGATCAGGACACTTTCTCAAGAAGAGGTAAGCTCATTTGAAGAAGCCAATGGTGAGTTATTTAACCTAGTGAAGCTGCAACGAGATCAAGGCAATCTCTATATAAATTTTACAGCGCTACCCGCGGCATTACGAGACATAGCACCAAGCCTCAATCCTGCGAGAATTGGCAAAAATGCTTTTCTTGATTTGAAGATAAATAATCAAAGCATTGAGCTGGATGGTTTCTCTTTTGCTGAAAATTCTGATTGGCTATCCATACTATCAGGGACCCGAGGAACAGGTTTTGATGCCTCTGAAGTCATTCCTACATCGGTCTCTGCAATTGATCATTTCACTTTTGATAAAGGAGAGATATGGGGTGATAAAATCTCAGAATATCTACGCAGCGTAGATCCACAAATAGATATCAAAAGAAGCAAGATCCAGCAGGCGATTGATATGGATGTCACCTATGTCTATCAGCTATTAAAAGAGGAAGTTGCGATCGCCCATACTTATACTGGCAACAACCTTGAGGGTCACCTATTGGTACTACAAATGAGTGACGCTCAGATCGCTCTCAAATATTTTCAAGGGATTCAGGATCGATATTTAAAACAAACTGGCGACTCTCTCTTAAATGAACAATTTGGATCACATAATATCAGTGGATTTCCAGTACCTGGATTTCCTGAGGCAATGCTCGGACAGATCGCAGGCACATTCGAAGAATGCTACATGGCTAGCTACCGCAATTACCTGCTTTTCGCAAACTCAATCCCATTGTTAAAAAATTCATTGGAACAAATATCGGAGGAAAACACATGGAGGAAATCGTTAAGAAAGAACAAATTCCTTGCAAAAACGAATCAGGAAGCGAATTACAGTAAATTCATCAACGTACCAGCAACAATTAGATATCTCACTGGTCAGCTGAATGAGCCCTGGAAATCCATCACTCGAGACAATAACTATATCCTAAAGTCTTTTGAGCATTTAGCAATTCAATTCAGTCCGATAGATAATAAGTACTTCACCAGCATTCTGATTGAGCAGCCAGAACTATCAGTGGTTTCAGAGCTTGCTCCGAAGGAATTACAAGAAGTAACTGTTGGTAGCCCTATCATCACAAGGCCAATTCTTCTGCCAGACCATAGCTACCCAGAAAAAACGATTTTTATTCAAGATAGCGGGCTAGCTCTTTACAAACTAGACAAGGATTTTCGGATAGAGTGGAGCGAGAAACTCCCTGATAAGATAGTTGGCATCATATTACCAATCGATTACTACAAAAACAATAAAATTCAATACTGCTTCATAACTAGCAAAGAACTACACATAATTGACAGGCAAGGTAACTCCATTTCAGGATTTCCAAAGCGGATATTAGGTGCAGATAGCTTGCAGCATCTTAATCTGATCGACTACGATGGATCCAAATCCTACCGATTTGCCATCACTGACCGTTCAGGAAAAGTGTTTTTAACGAATAAAGATGGATTATCGTTAAGCGGGTGGAACCCCAAAAAATTTAATACTCCATTGGTAGAATCGCCGCAGCACCATAGAGTCGGTGGAAAGGACCTCTTTATCGCTGCCACAGAGGAAGGAACCGTGCACATACTCAATCGAAAAGGCGAGGCTTATAAAGGATTTCCATTGCAGTTGGAGGATTTCTTAAGCCGTCCAATATATTTTGATGTCGGCAGTGGACTTAAGTCTTCTTCTATCACTGCCGTGACCAGACATGGGAATTTAAAGCATCTAGACCTTACTGGGTCGAGCCTAAACATAAGCAAGCTTTACAAACCAGAATCAAATACTCAATTTGAGTTACTGACTGATGTCGGGGGAACCTCCTACTTAATCCAAAGACAAACTGAGAATCGACTAGATATTATAAATGCGAGTCAGGAGCTCCTTTTTGGAAAAGATTATCTGCCCGGCGAAAAGCTATTTGTTCAGTATTACAATATCAATCCTGCCAAACAATACATCATTGTAGGCAACTACCTAGGCCATTTTATTTATATCTATGATTTGGATGGTCGATTAATCACCAATAGACCGCTCCTCGGAAATCAACGGGTCAGTATGATGTATTATGAGAAGCAAGACGAGCTAAATATTTACATCGTAAATGGTGCCAATCTTACGCTCTACGCCCTCAAACCATAAATCAGAAAGATAGATCGTGTCTTGATTATCAAAACTAGACCTTCACTGTTTTCCATTTACCTTTTCTGAAGATGTACATGCAAACAAGTGCATGAATAGAATGACAAAGCGCAATAGAAATAAAAACGCCCCGTGCTTCCCAATTCAATGTCACTGCTAAGAAATAAGCCAACGGAATTTGCAAGACCCAGAAGACAGCCATGTTAATCAGAAGCGGAGTGCGTGTATCTCCAGCACCGTTGAAACTTTGGCTTATGACCATTCCGTAGGCAAAGAAGATGTAGCCAATACATATGATTCTCAGAGCCTCGACGCCTGTACAAAGTGCCTCTGGTTCTTGTATGAAAATGGTCAATACATGCTTTGCCAAAATGATAAATAGCACAGAAATTGAGCCTAGAAAAATCATATTCCACTTTGCTGCAATCCAAACCGATGCTTCCGCTCGGTCGGGACGATTTGCACCCAAATTCTGCCCCACCAATGTCGCTGCAGCATTGGCCATACCCCAAGACGGTAATATTGTAAAAACAATGACCCTAAAAGCTATAGTATAGCCAGCAAGCGCAGAAGCACCAAACATCGACATAACGCGAACCAAGAAAATCCAACTAGCCGTCTCGACCAGAAACTGCCCCATTCCGCCAACCGATAGAGTCAGTATCTCCCTAACAGTTTCCCATCGTATCTTCAAGAACTTCAATGATAACTTAATAACTGAGCTACCATTAAACAAATGATATACTTGATAAATCACACCAGTAGAACGGCCGATAGTCGTAGCGATAGCTGCTCCTGCTACACCCATTTCGGGGATAGGACCCCAACCAAGTATTAGTAATGGATCTAGCACGATATTAATACCATTAGCCAACCACAACGAACGCATGGCAATAGAAGCATCGCCTGCCCCACGGAAGACTCCATTAATCACAAATAAGAGGATAATGGACGTATTGCTAGCGAACATGATCTTGGTATACCAGCCACTAGATTGGATAAGGCTTTCTTCAGCTCCCATTAGCCGCAAGATCTCATCCCCATATACAAATCCTGAAACACCAAGTACAAGACCTAGTGCTCCAGCTAGTATTAATCCTTGAAATACAACCTGAGCTGCCTTTTCGGGATTTTTCTCACCGATTCGACGTGCTACTACAGCGGTCATGGCCATGCTGATACCTATAGCCACCGAGTAAATGATCATGAGAACTGATTCAGTTAAACCTACGGTAGCAACCGCCTCGATACCTACCTTAGAGACAAAGAATACGTCCACTACTGCAAAAAGTGATTCCATCAGCATTTCGGCAATCATTGGGATTGATAACAGTAAGATTGCTCGGTTTATACTGCCAGAGGTGAATTGCTTATCCTGCCCTTTGAGTGCAGATAAAATAAATTTTAGCTTGTGCTTGAAGCTGCTCATACAAAAATGTTTGAAAGGTCGATTCGAATAAATCAAATAGAGAAAGCGCAGGTGGGCTTACAACTTCATGAGCTAAACTTACACTTTTTACTCAGAATGCGCAGTATAAAAACTAAGGTGAAAAGTGCCTTGTCTGCCAATCTGAGTTTAACTTGAAGCCTTCTATTAACCCTTCATTTGCAGCTAACAAAACTAATTCCATAACTACGACAACTTCTCCTATCATAAAGCGCTATTAATAATTACTTTTATACTTAATAGGCCGTCATATCGACATCTGCAGCAATGGAAAAATATTATATAAGTAAAGATGTACGCAAAGTCCGAAGTCTCTACAAAGAGCATTTTGCTAATAGTGACAAACGTGAAAAGATTGAAAAATGGCTAAAGGATCAAGTAGACATACTATGGGAAGCTTATCAAAGTGCAGATCCTCGTTCAGCTGTTGAGCTTAAAAACTTTCACCCTGACCTAATTGGAGAAAATGACGACGTGATTTTCAGTAAAGGGATCACCTATGCCGACATAGAGAGCACTGTACTGGAAGAGTATGGTTACATCAATTGGGAAGAAGTAAAAGACCAAGGAGTGATCAACGCTAAGTTTGAAGCAGTTGTTAACATCGTGCTTTCAGGCAATCTGGACAAGATGAAAGAGGCGATAATTAAATACCCTGAAGTGATCAATGAGAAGTCTCAATTTGGTCATAAGGCTGGCGTTATACACTATCTAGCTGCAAACGGTGTGGAAATCTGGAGGCAATATCTGTCTGCAAATTCGGTCAAGATGATGGAACTACTGATGGAAGCCGGAGCTGACCCTGATGCTGATAATAATATCTATGGAGGGTCTACCCTACGATCGCTCATCGAAACAAGCGATCATACATTCAAGTCTGGCTTAATGGATCAGATGCTAGAAAGGTTGGCAGTCTATGGCTATTAACCGAATCAAACCTCGGAGCTATTCTAAAAGAACGAGCACATTCATGAGTTATCAGAAGAGACCGAAATGGAGCAAATACAACAAATAAAACGGATCGGTTGAACTCGCACAGAGAAAAGAAGAAGAATTTTTGACTTCACAACTTTCGCCTTTGGATTGACATTCTTATATGTATTTTTACATTCAGCTGCGGTCGACTTACGTAACGTATTTCATCAAAGCTTACAGATTATCTAACTGACTGATTTGAAGATACTTAACATTTGAGTGTCCCTTTTTTAGTCAAATTATTATAACTTTCCTCTTCGCAGGAATATCAGTATGAATAAATCATATACAGAGTATATTAAAAATCTAAAAATCAGACGTCATGATGAGATGATCAATCAAACAGATGTCTCTGATGATTTTTATGATGAAACGATCCCTCCAGCGGTTCGGTATGCTCTAGAAAGCATGCAGGAAATTGATCCCTCCTACAACTACAAACTCTTTTCTTCTTTCCGAAGAACGCAAGATCTTATTACTGAAAAGCTCCGTACACTCGATTTAGCAATAAATGTTAGATATCAAGGGCCGCATAATACTGATACACATGTTGAACTATTCAATGAACTAGAGCTTCTTGTGATCTTAAGTGATACCAATGAAAAACCATCTGAGGCAGTCGCATCTCTTGGGGAAACGATTGTAGGTGTCCTATCGGAGGCTCAAGCTTACAATAAAGTCGACTATTCGTCGAGGAACAAAGTACATATTGAGACGCGTCAGCCTGTCGCTCAGGTATCCATTACGCCTGCTATATGGATCAATAGCTCTTTATACAACAAGTCTCCCATGGAAATCAATCGAGGAATTTGTGAGTACAATTTCTCCAAACGGACACGTAAGATCTATCTACCATTCTTAAATATGGCTAGAATCAACTCTCGCGACCGCAAACTGAGTGGAAGTCTGAAAAGTATGATACGAATCATTCGATCATTGATTCATGATTCCCCCAACGAAATTGATCTCACTTTTGATGAGGTGATAGGTATCATATTCAACATACCCATCAAAGAGATGGCGGTACCATCTAATCATTATTTAAGCCTATTACCTAACGTCAGCTTACAGATCAAAAGGCTCATCAATGACGATAGCTATCGTGAAAAGCTACTTAGCCCTGCTAAATCTGAATACATATTTGGTAAAAAGAGCAAAATACCTGCATTGAAAGCTCTTAAGCTAGAGCTGGACGAGCTGATCACCGATATCAATGATGCACTAAGCGAAAAAAACCAAACCTTGATGAGCTCAATTGATTACAACAAGAAAGTGGTGGTTCCAAACAGAGCACCACTCTAAAACAGCCATTTTAGTTATATCAAATTCGCACGACGCAACAGAGCGTTTGAATCTGGTGATTTTCCTCTAAAACGTTGGTATAAGACCGTGGGATCCTCAGTCCCTCCTTTGCTCAGTATATGCTGTTTGAAAGAATGAGCAGTACTGCTATCAAAGACACCTCGTTCTTTAAATAATTCAAATGCGTCTGCATCTAGGACTTCGGCCCACTTGTAACTGTAGTATCCTGCGGCATAGCCGCCTGCAAAAATATGACTAAACTGTGCTGACATATTAGTCCCAGGAAGCTCTGAAAATAAAGAGGTACCCGACATCGCTTTCTGCTCAAACAATGAAATATCATCAAGCTGATTGAGTTCTCCTGAAATGAGAGAATGGTAGGATAAATCCAACAAGGCAAAACTAATTTGGCGCATTGTTGCATAGGCCTCATGATATGTGGCCGATGATTTGATCTTTTGAACTAGTTCCTGAGGTATGATCTCTCCCGATTGATAATGTCTTGCAAATAGCTCCAAGCATGCAGGTTCATAGCACCAGTTCTCGAAAATCTGTGAGGGTAGCTCTACAAAGTCCCAGTACACCGACGTACCTGAAAGGGAAGGATATGTTACATCAGACAGTATTCCATGCAATGCATGTCCAAACTCATGAAACAGTGTCGTGACCTCATTGAAAGTCAATAGTGAAGGACTATCCAGAGAAGAAGGAGTAAAATTACAAACGATACTAATGATCGGTATTACACGATCATCGATGTTTTGTTGATCTCGATAGGAAGTCATCCAAGCACCCGGTCTTTTACCCTCACGAGGAAAATAATCTGCATAGAGAATAGCTTTCAGTTGATCTTCTCCTTCATATACTTCATAAGCTAAGACATCTTTATGGTATACAGGTAACTCCCTGTTTTGCTTAAAAGTGAGCTCATACAGCTTTTCTGCTGTTTGAAAAACACCATCAATGACATTTTCCAATTGGAAGTACGGCTTGATCATTTCATCATCCAGATCGTATTTTGCCTTCCTAAGCTTTTCAGAATAATAGGACCAGTCCCAACGCTCCAAGACATGGGTAATTCCCATTTCTACCATAAACTCTTTCAATTCTTTAACTTCTTGCTCCGCGAGTGGAAGCGCTTTATCGCATAGAGTGGACAGGAACGATTGTACCTCCACTACTTTCCCCGCCATCCGCTCCTCGAGCACGTAATCGGCGTAGCTTTTATAACCCAGAAGCAGCGCCATTTCTTGTCGCAAAGAAACAATCTGCTTGATCAGTTCTTGGTTATCTTGATCATCACCTTTGAAGGCCTTTTGCATATACGCCATATACAACTGCTGTCTAAGTGAGCGATCCTCAGCATGCTCCATAACTGGGATATAGCTAGGTGCCTGTAGCGTAATCAACCATTGCCCCTCTTTTCCTTTGTCGCGAGCTGCTGCTGCTGCTCTAACTATATAATCTTCTGGAAGACCTGCTATCTGCTCTTTGGCCTCTAGGTACAACTCATATGAATTGGTCTCTGCCAGCACATGCTCTCCAAAAGTCAGCTGCATTTGTGAAAGTTGCACTGATATTTCCTGAAACCTCTTTTTTGCGCTTTCTGAGAGGTTCGCCCCACTCCTAACAAAGCCCAGGTACGTTTTTTCAAGCAATCGTAATTGCTCCTGGGTCAGCGACAAGCTTTCCCTTTGACTATTAAGTATCTTGATTCGGTCAAACAATTTTTTATTTTGCTTTACTTCGCTATCATACGTTGTCAATAACGGCGAAATTTCTTGAGCAACCTTTTGCAAGTCCTCGGTAGTCTCAGCTGCATTTAGGTTAAATAGTATGGGTGAGATTGCCGATAATAAGGCCCCACTCCTTTCTAATGCCAAAATTGTATTTTCAAATGATGGTGGCTCTTCGTTGGCTACGATCAGATCGATATCCTCCTTTGCCTGCATAACGGCCTGATCAAAAGCAGGTTTATAATGTTCTATTAGAATCTCAGCAAACGGAGGAAGTTCGAATTCAGTACCAAAAGAAGAATTGAGAAGAGGGTTATTCATAGTAGGAATAAAATGAAAGTAATCTGGAAACAAAACTACCGTAAGGATTTAGAAATTACCTTTGCAACCCAATCCATTTTTTGTATGTCTAAGACTATTTACTTTTCGTTTTTGATTTTAGTTCCAATACTTCTTTTTGGGCAAGAAGAATCGGAAGTTGTACTGTCAAGTCCTTATCAAAGTATACGAACTCATCTATACTATCTGCAAGCTGATCAAGAAAACCCAGCCTTGGCTGCTGCACCCTTCGTAAAGCATGCAAAAAATCTAAAGGCCGCCCAATCTGCAGCTATCAAATTGAAGCAGGTGCTAGACGGTAGTGGCATCTACATGGATATGTCTGTAATACCTACCAATATCAATTATTACGACAGCACTTTGATGAGTCCTCAGTATAGACTATCACCGATATATCCTGAAATACTCTTAGTAAAAGAGGGCAATGAATGGGTATATCCACTCAGCTCAATCGCTGCAATTACTGATGCCCATAGCGAGCTCTTCATATGGGGTACTGACCGACTGCTGGGTTTATTACCTTCTTCAGGTACTAGGATGATCTTCGGCTTATATGTATACCAGTACATTGGCATTTTTGTATTGGTACTGATCAGTACGATCGTACATTTCCTTTTCAGCTTATTCTTCAACCGTTTGTTTGTACGAATGATCAAGCGAGCAGGTTATACGACCCTAGCAGAAGGATTCTTATTGCCGATCGCAAGACCAGCAAGTATGTTCGTTGTACTCAGTATCGCGCTGGTTTTTGTACCGATCATTCAGCTCCCACCCAGCTTGACCAAGTATGCATTACTAGGCCTTAAGGCATTGATTCCCCTATTTGGTACAGTGGTCTTTTATCGATTGATCAATATCCTAGCCTTGTACTTACATCGAATAGCTGAAAAGACACAAAGCTCATTGGATGACCAGTTAGTTCCACTGATTCGAAAGACTCTGAAGACCTTCGTCGTAATCATAGGAACGCTATTTATCCTTGACAATTTGAGGATCAATATACTTCCAGTACTGACGGGTCTCTCGATTGGAGGTTTAGCTTTTGCCTTGGCTGCACAGGATACCTTGAAAAATTTCTTTGGCTCGGTAATGATCTTTATCGATAAACCCTTCCAGATCGGTGACTGGATCACGAGCGGTGACATAGATGGTTCTGTTGAAGAAGTAGGATTCAGGTCCAGCAGAATCAGGACATTCCGAAATTCTGTGATGTATGTACCCAATAGCAAGTTGGCTGATAGCATGATCGACAACCATGGTTTGCGGAAGTATCGCAGATACAATGCTCCTATTGCCGTTACTTATGATACCCCCCCGGAATTGATAGAATTGTTTGTAGAGGGCTTAAGAAAGGTAGTTGAAAATCATCCTAAGACGCTTAAAGACAATTATCATATCTATTTCAATAGTATGGGTGACTTTTCGCTCAACATCATGTTCTACATATTTTTTGAGGTGCCTACTTGGGGAGACGAGCTAAAAGCAAGACATGAAATATTGATCGAAGTGGTCAAATTAGCCAATTCATTAAATGTACAGTTCGCCTTTCCTACGCAAACACTCCACATGGAAAATTTCCCGGGCCAGCCGTCTTTATCACCTGCATTTCCAGATGATCATACCGCTAGAGCACAAATGGCAGCTCACTTTAAGCCTAAATAAAGGATTATTTTTAATGGACTAGTTGCTTAAGTCCTAGATGATGGGCTTTTTTCCAATGATATCTTTTGACCTCTTTTAGTTCGGTTTCAGTCTCGTCACTGAATAACTCTTCGACAACAATAAATTCACCATGGCCTTTGCTATCAAGATAACCAAGCAAGAAAAACTCCCACTCAAACCCATCCCACAGTATCTTCATTTTATGCACTGAAAGAATGTCTTTTCCCTCGCCATACTTTTGGACAAAAGAATCAGCTTCTACTCCATGCAGGGTAATTGCAGGCTGAGACCACATCTCTTGATGCGCAACAAATGCATGAAGGTCAAATATTCCTTCAAACCTTCCTTCATCGCCATGCTTATGCTTGATCTCAAAATGATCGAAACCTTCCATCTCAGGTGCGCTCACATATTTACCAGAAAAGAACTGAGCAAAAACTGCTATTGGCAAGAAAAGGACTATTAGAAAAATATAAAGTTTCATTACAGGGCTATTGCTGTCACCGGATGACTATACTTCAACCTTAACGCAACATTAATAACTACCTCACAATATGGGAGTTAGATTTCGTTGATTAAACCATATTTGTAGGTGAATAGAAAAAATAATCGTTTAATAATCGACATTTTTCCATCGCTCACCCCTTTTGATGGCAAAAATGGTCCCGAGAGAAACGCCAAATTGCTTGGCAAGAATCCGATAACGAGTTTTTCTATTAGGGTCAAAGATCTTTTTCTTTAGAATCTTGACTTGTGCTTCAGTCAACTTGGCATTTCTGGCAATCCCTTTGGGCGCAGTATACTTTGATTGAGCGAGTTTCTTCTGATTTTCATTGAACTCCGCCTGATCCACCCACTTAAGGTTATCCATTCTTGCATTGGATTTATTACCATCCAAATGAATAATCTTCTTGTGACCTTCGGGGTTCTCCAAAAAAAGTAAGGCCACTAATTTGTGGACATACCTCAATGTATTCTTGCCATCGATTTTGCGTGTTGGTATACAGGGGTAACCCGCATTGCGATAGCCTTTGAGTAATTTAGGAGTATCCGGAGCTAGCGAGGATATGCTTTTCACCTCGCCGCGACTAGATATAAGAAACTTACTACGAAGATCTTCTTCTTCATAGAGTTTCCACTCTTCTTTTAAAATCATGAAAATGCTATTAGGTGAACAAATGTATATAAATACAAGCTTGTGATTTACAATCTTATATGAAGGGTGAAAAAAAAGTATCGAACCAGAAGTGCCCATTTGCAGCTATCTTAAAGTTAATAACCATGGTGATCAAAAATCTAACCCTTTACGTATGAGGATGAATCGATCAACCTATTTTCTTGCCTGTACATTTCTGCATAATTAAACCCCGGGTGAATGCAATAAGCTCCTGTTTTACCAGAAACATCCATAGCTAGATATCCAACTTGAAAATCCTTGTAGTCTAATTTATCAACGATACGCTGAACAGCTGCTTCACAAGCCTCCTGAGCTGTTAACCCCTGACGAATTAATTCTACTACTAGAAAAGAACCTAGGGTCTTTAACATCAACTCACCCATACCTGTAGCGACACAAGCACCGAACTCATTATCAACAAATAGTCCCGCACCTATTATCGGACTATCTCCCACCCTACCGTGCATTTTGTAAGCCATACCACTTGTAGTACATGTCGCTGCCAGGTTACCTTGACCATCCTGGCAGATCATTCCTATGGTATCGTGATTTTCCACATTCACAATAGGCTCATATTGTGCAGTTCTTAACCATTCTTTCCAAGCTGCTGCAGATTCAGGCGTCAATAATTCCTCCTCAATAAACCCTTGCGTCAGCGCAAATTGCTTGGCCCCACTTCCAACCAACATCACATGAGGTGTCTCTTCCATCACTTTGCGAGCCACTGAGATTGGGTGCTTTATATCTTGTAGAAAAGACACTGATCCCGCGTTACCCAAATGATCCATGATACAGGCATCAAGAGTTACTTTGCCGTCTCTGTCTGGCAATCCTCCATACCCAACCGATGTAAGGGTAGGGTCAGCTTCCACATTTCGAACTCCAAGCTCAGCAGCATCCAATGCTGTGCCT
>JBLHTU010000029.1:0-28537 GCA_047627515.1 Cyclobacteriaceae bacterium
AGTTGTAAGTGGAATGGAAAAATACACTTGCGCAGCCAACAACAGAGGAGGCAGTTTTGGAACGGTATGGGTTAAGTGAGCGCGAAGGCGAGGTGTTAGTGCTACTGAAAGAAGGGCTTAGCAATCAAGAAATCGCTGACCGTTTATTTGTTTCCTTGAATACGATCAAAACTCATCTGGCAAGAATTTACCAGAAAATGGGTGTTACTCGGCGTACACAAGCCATTCAGAAAACTGTCGTCAGAAAATGAGCCATACTTTCGGGTGATTTTCACTAATTCACCCGAAAGTATGAAGGCTTTTTCAAGGAAATTATTTTTTATTGGAAGCTCATTCAAAGCACTCTAAAAGAATATAATTATGAAGCATGCATTAAAATTTGGAGCAATCGCCGGCTTAGTCATGGTATCAAGTTGGTGGCTTGGGCAGTCGTTTTTTGCTCCAGAGGCCGGAGAATCTATAGATATGTCTAAGACTGAAGTTCTTGGCTATATCACCATGTTTTTGGCCTTGATAGCCGTTTTCGTTGGTGTCAAAGACGCTAGAGATAAAACGGGTGATGATGATGCCTATACATTTGGAACTGCCTTTAAGTTGGGGCTAAATATCGTCTTTGTGGCAAGTCTAATTTATGTGATCGGCTGGATGATTTATTATCCCAATTTTATGCCGGATTTTATGGATCAATATACGGCAGCACAAATGCAATCCCACCAAGAGGCTGGCCTGTCCGAAGCTGAAATTATGGTGAAGCAAGAGGAAATGGATGCGTGGGTGGAGATGTACGAGAATCCCTTTATCATGGCAGGTTTGACCTTTATGGAGTTTTTCCCGATCGGTTTAATCGGAGCCTTGCTCTCTGCGGCGATCTTGCGGCGATCTTGCGGCGAAAGTGAGAAAGGTTGATTAGATAATTAGTCAAAACGTATCTACAAATGAGTAGCATTAGAGGTACTATCCAAGTAATCAAAGGCCTCAGTTAACCTAGATTTGCCTACTTTGGTAGGCTAATCGCAATCGCAATGCCTAGGGTAGTCATCGTTATTATTTTTATAGTTCTGCACGTTACTAGTTTTGCTCAAGTATCGCCTCTAGAAGCTTACAGTCTCCTTGATCCTATATATAGCAACTTCACGACGGCTGATGGTTTGCCACAAGCATACGTGGCGTGCGTCGTTCAAGATCAGTACGGGTTTATGTGGGTGGGTACTCTTGCAGGTTTAGCAAGATTTGATGGCAACGAGTTTAGGAAGTTTACAAATACTACGGAGGGATCCAGTCAGCTCTCAACGCCACGAATCATGGATCTTTGGTTTGATGGTGTCGACAAATTGTGGATTATGCACTTCAATCATAGAGTTGATGTGATGGACACAAAGACCTATGTCGTCACTCAGAATGTAAATCCGATCAAAACCGCCTATTTCGATTCATTTCCCTTATCTGTTTCAAGTAAATCATCGACCCATAGATATTTTACAGTAGATCGTAGAGAGAACAACTGGTTGTTGAAAGTGCAAGATCAGTATTTACTATATGACAGTACAAACACGAAGATGAGAAAGATTTTTGATCAAATAGGACCACCTAGATCAATCATTCATGCATTTGAAGAGGACGAGTTAGGTCGTATGTGGAAATTAACGGATCAAGGGCTGCAAGTGAGTGATCAGTATTGGGAAAACTTCAAGCAGATCAATTTCCCTATGGTGCTCGGGTTAAAAAATGAGTATCATTATAACAAGTCTATTCTCATACGGTTGCCAAGGGATCGCATGCTTTTTGCTTTGGGACAACGACTCTTCATCTATGACGAAGGAGTAGAAATATTTAGAGAAATTCATTTACCTAAAATTGACGCGGTAGTTGAGGCTCAACTGCTGCAGTTCACCTTTGATGGGGAAAATCGCTTTGTTTTTGAGTATCGAGGGTTTGTTTGTCGGTTAGAGGATGATGAGTCAGTGAGTGTAATTTGGGAGCACCCTGAAAGAGATAAATTTTTAATTGCCGATTTATACATTGATCAATCTGAAGTGCTTTGGGTTAGCGTAAACTCAGGTGGTTTATATACGGTAGATTTATTGACGCAATCTCAAAAGCTGTTGATATTAACAGGAAGGATTATGGGCTTTTTATAGCGACTGACAAGTATGATAGCTGGTCAGACTTGGTCAATCCGATTTTTGATTCTCAAACTATTAGGAAAGAGCTTGACGAAACGTACGGTTTTGAAACGGAGATGTTGGAAAACCCGGTACAAGAAGATATTCTGATTAAGCTCAAGGAATATGCAGCTAAGAAATATAGGCCTCAGGATCAGCTGTTAATTTTTATCGCTGGTCACGGGCAATTTGATGAGGGTTTTGGTGAAGGTTATCTTGTCGCAAAGAATAGTGTACAGAATGATGAAGCTAAAACTAGTTATATCGCGCACAGTATTCTCCGGAATGTAATCAATAACATCCCTTGTGATCATATACTACTCGTTATGGATGTTTGTTTTAGTGGGACTTTTGATCCCGTGATCGCACGTTCTCGCGGAGAGGTTTATGAGGGGATCGATGATTCAGAATTATTGGTTAGGAAATTATCAAAGAAGACAAGACGGTACTTGACATCAGGGGGAAAGGAATATGTATCAGATGGTATACCAGGGAAACATTCCCCTTTTGCTGAAAAATTTATTGAGGTGTTGCGTACTAGAGGTGGAGAAGATAGGATAATTACACTTACAGAAATGTACCCAACGCTTCAGCGTTTGAAGACGCTACCAAGAACAGGTGAGTTTGGAGAAAATGAGAAAGACAGTGATTTTGTATTTGTCCTGAAATGACAAACTGATTACATAAAATCCACCTCAGCTCTGAAAGGAAACTTCATGAGGTAGTTATGTGCATCATTGACCGTCATCTTGCCATGTAGGATGTTGTGCAGCGTTTCGGTCAGAGGCACTCTTATTTTATACGTTTTTGCCAATGCTTGGACAATGTTTATGGTCTTGATGCCCTCGGCTACTTCTTCCATGGTTGCCATGATATCATCGATGGTTTCACCTTGAGAGAGTCGTTTACCTACCGTAAAGTTTCGACTAAGTTCACTAGAGCACGTAGCGATCAGATCTCCTACGCCTGCCAGGCCTAAAAAAGCCTCAGCATTTCCACCCAAGGCTTTACCAATGTGCACCATTTCGACTAAGCCGCGACTTATAAAGAGTGCTTTAGAATTTTCGCCTAGACCCAACCCTGCTATGGTACCAGCACCCACTGCGATGATGTTTTTTAAGATACCGCATAGTTCTATGCCGATGAGATCTGTACTTCCGTAAATCAAGAATCGATCATTTCGCAAGAGCTTTTGACCCATAGCGATTACTTCATCAAACTGACTGGCAACCACAGTAGCAGCTGGTTTTTTCTCTGCTATTTCTCTGGCTAGATTAGGTCCAGCTAAGCAGCCTACTCGTACGACAGAGCTTTCTTCTTGAATGACTTCGCTCATGGTACGTACCTCAGCACGCGTCATGGGAATTGCGGTGCCAGAATGAATGTCCAGATTTCGATCGAAATCAAATCCTTTGGTACCATGTATCATGATGTGATACGGTTTTAGAAAAGGGGAGAGTTGGCGCATCATGTCCCGAAAATTTGCTGATGGTACCATCGGGAAGATGACATCGCACTCTTTGCCAATTCGACTTAGATCACTTGTGACTTCTATCTGTTCTTCCAGTGTTTGACCTGCGCTGAGACGTGATTTTTGTAGTTCTTCGGCACGCTCTGGTGTACGTACATACAAGAGTATATGCTTATTTCTTTCACTCAGGATATTGGCCATGGCAGTACCAAAGCTCCCAGCTCCTATAACGCCTACGGGCTTTTTAGATGTGTTTCTCGAGGCCATATCCTTCTAATCGATTGTGATAGTAATATAACGTTCCAGGGTCTTGAATGATGATCGAATCGCCTTTTCGGATAAGTGGCCTTTTTGCATGGTACATGCCTACGTTTTGCAATCCGTCCTTGATGGAGTCCTCCGCCTTGTCATTCATATGTTCGGCAATACCAACTTTGCCTTTCTTATGTAGCTTCATGATTCGCTTGCGGAGCTTTTTGTACTGCTTTTTGAATGATTCATAATCAAGTACCAATTCGTCGTCAGAGATTCTAAGGACTGAATATAGATCAAGTTTTGGATTGTTGCGCGCCAGCATTTTAAAGGCAGTATAAGCGACCAAGTGACTTGCAAATACACGGTTGTTGATATGGAATTCCTCTACGATTCTTTTAGCAAGAATCCGTACATAGGTTTGCTCTCGCTGTGTATCGACTGTAATGGCCCCTTCACTGACGAAATAATCTGACGGGTTGATCAGGTTACCATTTTTGTCGTAGCTCTTCCCCTCATCATCTACAAAATTCCCTAGTATATCCATTCCTTTGCCAATAGAGACAGAGATATCAGAGCCCTTGGTGAAAAATTTCAATAGAAAGGTAGCAATCTTGTAAGAAGTCGAAAACTCATCTGACTCCTTGTAGTAGCGTTCTTGCCCCGTACGTCGTAAATGTTCATTGATAAGTGCTGGCGCTTCCAATGTAAATTGATAGTTGAGGACGACAGGTACAATGAATATCTGTTTTGCGTCGGCTCCTTTGTTCTGATACTGAATCCTTTGTGCTTCGATCGCGGTACCCAACAAACCAAGTTTTAGCGATTTTTCAATCTCTCCAGATCGAGACCGTGTTCCTCCTGGGAAAAACAAACTGTGACAGCCCCACCGCAGTGCCATACTGGAGTACGTCTTTAGCGTCTCCAAGTAAACAGGATTCTTTTTCCTTCTATCTACCTTGTACGCACCCAAGCTATTCATGAAATACGCAAAAATCTTGATATTGAAAAGATTAAGACCTGCGCCGTAAATGAATGCCGGCAGCCCAAGAAATTGAATCACCCATCCGATCAGAATTGAGTCCAAGTTGCTAAAATGTGTAGGTACCATCACGACGGTACCCTTCAAGGCGAGTTTTCGAATGTGTTCTGTTTCACCTACGATTCGAATCTTATCGTCTAAGTCTAGCTGACGACTAAACAAAGACGTCATGCCTTTCACTCTAGTAGCATTGAGTAAGCGCGCAAAGCCAAATGTTATAAAGCCACGTGCAAAACGATATGAGTTAGATTTGAAATTCCCTCCAATTTCTGAAGCATATCGATTAATAATTTCTTTGAGAATTCCATCCTCCTGAGCTTCATGGTCTTCACTGCCTTGGCTATCAACCAATCGTTGCTGGACGGACTTCCAAAAGATATAGTCATCTTCTGGATCGACCACCCAAGGGTTGGTCTTAATACGGAGCTTTTCACGGTAGACGGTCATCTCCAGTTCTTCACGAAGCGATCTGCTCTTTCTCGATTTTTTTATATTCTCAAATGATTCTTGCGAAACTTCATCTATGAATTTCTTTCGATTTTTGGAGAGATTGACAATGGGCCATTGTCTCGTTCTGGGGATAATCTCCGAATACCTTACCTTGTTTTTTCTCATTTAGGGGTCAAATGCAGTTCGAAGATAACACAATCAGCTGGTCCGGCGGTTGACCATTTGTCACATATTCGATTAGAGATAGATTTCTCCTTTTCCGACAAACTGTGCTTGCCCTCCGACTTTTACTTGTGTAATGTTCTTATCTACATCTTCCTGGATGTCAATGTACATGGTGCTTGGTCTGCCCATCTCAAAACCTTGTTCGCTGACAAATGGACTCGGCTTGATGTCGTACTTGCGTAAATAGCAGCCAAGTGGGCCATTGGCTGACCCTGTAGCAGGGTCCTCCAAAATACCGGCCTCGGGGGCAAACATTCTTCCATGTACGTCACTTCCTAAACGTTCACCATCAGGGGTGAAAGCGTATATGAACGCATTACCAAAGCTGCTTTTTAATTTGTTGAACTTATCTAATCTAAAGCCTATTGATCTCACGGCAGATAGTTCTTTGACGGGTATGATAATGTAGGGGACGCCGCAAGATATCCATTGGACAGGGTAGGGTAGCAGATCATCAGGCGCTAATCCAATCAAAGCAGCAAAATCTGATCTGTTAGTATAAATTTTACCAAAAGTGGGTAGCGGTTGATACATGCTCGCCCATATTACTTGGTTGTCTTTGACCTCTAAATCAATTTTAATCTTGCCAATGGGCTGTTCCAGATATATAGATATTTTTTCGTCTTCCCGTAGGGAAAGATCTTTCGCTAGGAAAATGGCAGTGCCGACTGTAGGATGTCCAGCCGTTGGTAGTTCCTGACCTGGGGTAAAAATTCGCATTTTCTTCAATGAAGACTCATCCGACGCAGGGTATAAAAACACCGATTCCGAGAGATTGAGTTCAGTTGCCAAGGTTTGTAGTACCTCTTCTGGTAGATCAGAGGCATCTGGAAAAATAGCAAGTTGGTTTCCACAAAAGGGTTTATCTGTAAAAACATCCATCAGGTAGTAAATGGCTTTTTTCATAAAAAATAAATCAATAGCACATAAAAATTGTTTGCTAAATTATACAAGACGAGCCGTTCGGCAAATACTGGTTTTTACGAGAGGTTAATCCGTGCTAATATTGCAACTATAATGAATCTATCGCTTTCCGAAATCCAAGCTCCTGTAGCCAGGGAGATGTCCGAATTTGAAAAAAAATTCAGGAAGTCTATGCAGAGCAAAGTAATGCTGCTAGATAAGATTACTGGGTATATCGTCCGACGAAAAGGGAAGCAAATGAGACCACTTTTCGTGTTCCTGAGCGCGGGTGTCACTGGAAGAATCACAGAGTCTACTTATCGCGGGGCATCCATGATTGAGCTGATGCATACTGCTACCTTGGTGCATGATGATGTGGTTGATGACTCTCATTACCGTCGCGGCTTCTTTTCAATCAATGCGCTGTGGAAAAATAAGATTGCAGTATTAGTTGGCGATTTTCTTCTCTCACGGGGTTTGTTGCTCTCGATAGAGCATGGTGATTTCGATTTGCTCAAGATCGTTTCAAAGGCAGTGAAGGAGATGAGCGAAGGAGAGCTACTACAAATGGAAAAAGCTAGAAAGCTGGATATAACGGAAGATATCTATTACGATGTCATCCGACAAAAAACAGCCAGTTTGATCACCTCCTGTTGTGAGGTAGGTGCTGCTTCAGCAGAGGCTTCTCCAGAATCAATTCGCTTGATGGCAAATTTCGGCACCAACGTTGGCATGGCTTTTCAGATCAAAGATGATCTGTTTGATTATGGAAATACAAGTATTGGCAAACCCACAGGTATTGATATCAAAGAAAAGAAAATGACGCTGCCTTTGATTTATTCTCTAAACCAAGTTGGCAGTAGTGAGAGGAAGAGAGTGATCAGTTTAATTAAAAAGAGTGCTGACAAGCCAAAAAATGTAAAGGAGGTGATTTCGTTTGTGAAAGAAACAGGGGGAATTGAATATGCGACTGAAGTGATGCACGAGTATCATTCTAAGGCCACTGGGATATTAGACAGTTTTCCTGATTCCCAGTATAAAACCTCACTGAAACAGTTGGTACAGTTCACCATCAACCGAACAAAGTAGTCGAAAACTTGGAATAATTACTGATAAAGTGTACCAGTTCAAATATCGTCCTACCTTTGCAGGTCTTACATCATTAAAATTTAAAGATATGTCAAAAGCTAAAGCGCAAGATACCGTAAAGGTACATTACACAGGAAAGTTAACAAGCGGAGAAGTATTTGATTCCTCTGAATCTAGAGAGCCTCTACAATTCAAAGTGGGAGCCGGTCAGATGATCAAAGGCTTTGATGAAGCTGTAGACGGAATGGAGTTAAATGAAAAGAAGACAGTTTCTATTCCTGCAAACGAGGCCTACGGTGACCGTAATGAAGAGCTAATACAAGTCGTACCACGTACGCAGTTGCCAGAGGGCATGGACCCACAATTGGGACAAACTTTGCAGGCTCAGGGTGAAAGTGGTCACCCGATCAATTTAGTAGTGACAGATGCTACTGAAGAAAACATAACGGTTGATGCCAATCACGAGTTAGCTGGAAAAGACCTTGTCTTTGACATTGAATTAGTAGAAATAGCTTAATAAAGCTCTATTCTATTTGAAAGGCTTTCTTCAATCATGTGTTGAGGGAAGCCTTTTTTTATGTGGTGTTACATATTGACAAGAAGGGAGTCTTTTGTTTGCCATGATAAAAAAGGTGAAATCGATCATCTGGCTGCAGCTAGTAGTAGTGGTTCTCCGCTACCAGATAGGCGCGGCCTTTGTATTTGCTAATTTGATCAAAATCAAAGGCAATCGATTCACAGGAGACAGTGGTCTCGATCGTCCAATAGATTCTGCTCGGCATTTTTTTGAGACTTTGTACGCCTCAGGTATTTATTGGAAGTTTATCGGCTTTGCGCAATTAATAGTTGGGGGCTTACTGATGACCAAACGCTTTAGTAGACTTGGGGCGATCTTCTTCTTTCCGATCATATTGAATGTATTTGTGATAACGATCTCCTACGATTTCAACTATACACCAGTGATCACGGGACTAATGCTACTAGCAAGTGTAGGTTTATTGTTGTAGGAATGGCCGCAATTGAGGGTAGTGGTAGGCTTCATCCCAGAAGAAGAGGTCAAAGGAATGCTAGAATCACTACCTGTCTGGTGCTTTACAGGTTTAGTACTTTTCTTGTTTACAGCGGGCTATCGTGCTCTATACAACCAATATGATATTTTTTTCTGGGGTGGTGTGTGTTTGTCTATTGGACTTATTGGATTAGTTGTAGGTCTGATGCAATACCGTCGCCGAAGAAATGGGCCTATGACATAATTTCCGCTTCTGCTTCGATTTCGACTAGGTATCCATCACCTACAAGTTTTGCTTCTACGAGGGTATTAGCCGGTTTGATTGTTGCAAATCGTTCTCCATGGGCTCGAGCGACTGGTTCCCAGTCGTTGATATCATTTACGAATATTCTCGTGCGTATTACATCTTCTAGGCTTCCGCCCAACGACTCAATCGCTCCCTGAATTTTATCTAGTACAAAAGTTGCTTGTGCTGCCGGATCCGATCCGCCAATCATTCGCTCACCATGGGTAGCTGTTGTGCCCGATACAGAAATTCGATTGCCCTTTCGAACTGCTCTGCAATATCCCGCCATGTCTTCCCAGACAGTTCCGCTCATTATTTGTTTTCCACCACCTACCATATCAATAGATTCGAAAGGAGGAGGGATCTGTTCGATGTGATGACTGAGGTCACCTGAAGCAGTCAGAAACGGAGGTTTTCTATACTCATCGCCGCAACCACCAGGAACAGGCTCAAGTTTGGCAAGAAGAGATTTAATTTGGCTATGCTCTTCTTGGGAGAGCTTTAGTTCATAGATTTTAAGCGTATCGTCGATATGACTACTCTTTCCTAAACGTGCACCGACAATGACACCACCTACAGCTTCCTGATCCAGAATAAACCGGGTAGCAACGGTTGTAATTGAGCTGTCATGTTTTTGTGCCACTTCGTTGATGCCTCGTAATAGTTCTTGATAGGAAGACCATCCACCAGTGACATCGATGAATCGCTTGTACTTCATCTGTGACCAAGTATCAAGCTCTTTAGGTTCATCTTTGTCAAGCCATCTATTTGATAAAAAACCACCTCCCAGCGTCCCAAATGCTAGTATTTTGATTCCATACATTTTGCAAACTTCGTGCATGTCTCCTGCTGCTCGCTGATCCAATAGCGAATAACAAATTTGATTTGTGACTAATTCTATTCCACTAGCAGCTGCAACCCTCAGATGTGAAGCATCAAAGTTTGTCACACCTAAAGCCTCTATCAACCCTTCTTCTTTGAGTTTTTGCAGTTCATAGAGTGTGTCCAGCCAAGCAGGGTCGACGTAAGACCATGCATGGTATTGTAGCAGGTCTATCTTCTCTTTTTTTAGTTTACTGAGCGCATCTGTGACTGCTTTTCGGACGGTTTCTGGGCTGACTTTCCCTGGTTTTGGTACCCACTTGGTAAGGAACTGAGCTTGTTTGCCTTCTTTAAAATGCTTAAAGAAAGTACCAGAAATAGTTTCAGCAGAGCCATAATGATCTGCCATATCAAATGTGGTTAGGCCACTCTCAATGTATGGTTTCATGGCACTTGCAGCTTCCATTGGATCTAACGTCTGACCATCTCTTTCCATATCAGCTATTTGCCAAAGACCTGTTAGGACCCGTGAGATATGTAAGTTTTCGGTGAGTTTTATTGACTTGTCCATACGCGTTAATTAGGGGGTAGTTGGCTGAAATGGCTTTTGATGGAAACGCCTTTGTTTTTAAGTTTCCTCACATTGATCCAATATATCAGTGAGCCGATGCACATAACAATCAGCCATACGGGTGTTGATCTGAAATACCATGCGCTTGCATCGCTTGAAAGGTCCTTGGTGGTATGTATGATTAGAAAGAAGCTAAGGCTGATAGCACCCAGTAGACTGATCAGGATTCTGATGGTTCTGTTTTTTGTCAAGGAAATACCTTCTGCTAGTTTTGGATTCACCCAATGAATGGTCGTCAGACTAATACAGATCAATAGAAAGTTGACCATCATACTGCTGACCATAATATCAATGCCTAGGAAGAAGTCTCCTGCATAGTGGCTACCTATAATGCCAACACTTGCCATTCCACCACTTATGATTAACGCCAGATCCGGAGTGTGGTGTTTAGGATGGATGCGCGCAAGCTTTTCAGGGAATATACCGTCTTCAGACCAAGCAAAAATTAATCTTGACACAGAGAGTAACATAGCTGGGAGGTCATTCACCAAGGCGATGGTAGCGCCTATTAAAATGGCCACGCCTAGAGCAGGACTTAAGATGTAACTCAGTAGGCCTGGCGCGCTGATGTCTGATAGTTGAGCTTCTTGACTGACTAGTTGCCAAGGCACCGTATGGTACATAGCTGCTGAAAACAGCAAATAGTAGCCACCTACGATTGAGATTGCCAGTCCGATAGCTAATGGAAGATTTCGGATAGGATTTTTCGCTTCACCTCCAGCTTGTGCAATGGCATCAAATCCTATAAAGCTGGAAAAGAGAACAGCACCAGCACCAAAGAACGACCACATATCAAAAGGATACTCTTTCTGGCCTTCATCGACAAAGCTTCCTCCTTTTGCTTGCCAAGCGGCAATAAAATCTTCGTGTGTTGAACCAAAACCCGTTATGATCACAATGCCGCCAAGGATGAACATCAAGACCATCAACGGAATAACAATTCTTTCGTAGTAGGTAGAACCCTTGATATTGGTCCACACAAAGGTCCAAAGTAGCGCTAGCGCTAAACTTACCCGCACCCAACCTCTATCAAGAAAATTGGCTGTTTCTGTAGCGTCAAGTGCTATGGCTACATCACGTCCAAACGGGATGACGATGTAGGCGATCACTCCGATGACAATAGATAGACCAAACCACTGAGAGAAACTTGCAATAAAACCTAAGTACGGGTTCAGCCCTCTGCTGGCGTACAAGTAACTACCTCCAGCTCTAGGCATTGCAGAAGAAAGGTTTGCATAAGCAAATGCAGCAAGCAAGGCAGGAATAGCTGCAAAAAGAAAAGCCGGTAATACGTAGGGTCCGATACCAGGTACACTGCGGTGTATCATGAAAGGTACAACATTGATCGAGGCTCCCATCATGGAGCAGATGCCTGTTGCGGTCAATGCTACCAAACCTATACCTCTTTGTAATTGCGCCTTTGCCATTGACATCATAGATACATCATTGAAAAGATTTATCCAACACATAATTGCTGTGAGGTAGCAGATTGATTTTAGATCGAGCAACTCCGAATTCAGACAGTCTTTCTGTGCCAGTGACATCATTAAATCGACGCTAGGCAATGGGGAGTAGCCCGAGTTTCATTTTATTAACCCCACTTTCTCCCACGATTTTCATTTTTATGAAAAAAAAGAGAATAATTATCAAATTTGGATTCATATATAGATAACTACCTCATTCTGGCTCAGTTAGCTTATCAGCCTTCTAGTGTTAAAAAAATTCGATTTGAGCTGAAATTGTACTTGATTTATCAAATGGTGGAGTGAAGTGGGAGATTGTGTTTGGATGTGTGGTCTTTTTTCTTACATTTGCTATGGTGGTTTATATTTTTCAAAGCTCAAATGGCGTTTTTTACAAGCGAATATGAGTGCAAGTTGGATACGAAGGGAAGGTTGGTTTTGCCTGCAAAGATCAAGGCTAACCTTCCCGAAGTATCCTCTTCAGAGCTCGTCATACGGAAAGGGGATGAATCAAATCTGATTCTTTATCCCATGCTTGAGTACAAGAAATTGCACCACAAGATCGCGGCATTAAGTGAGTTTAATCCCGAACAACGGAAACTCAAAAGGATATTTTTCAGGAGTATTGCTCAGGTAGAGTTGGATAGTGCAGGTAGGATATTGATACCAAAGAACATGCTCGCTCATTCGAAGATAGAGAGAGAAGCACTACTCATCGGAATGGGCAACAATATTGAAATCTGGAGTCCAGATCTGCTAGATCAGCAGTCGGAATCAGAGGCCAATGAATTCTCTGTACTTGCTCAAAAGTACCTAGACGAATAATCATGAATACATCATCTAGTGAATATCATGTTCCGGTGCTTTTGAATGATTGTGTCGACGCACTGCAGGTGGAAGAAGGCGGTATTTTCGTTGATGTCACATTTGGAGGTGGAGGGCATTCAAAAGTAATATTTGATAAGCTACCAGAAGGTAAGCTCATCGTATTCGATCAAGATCCAGACGCTAGGCCTTACGCGGCTGATTTTGAGTCGGATGCAAAACGTTCTTTCGTTTTTGTTCCTGCAAATTTCCGTTACCTCAAACAGTATTTGAAATTTCATAAAGCTACCCAAGTGGATGGTATTCTGGCTGATCTAGGTGTGTCATCTCATCAGTTTGATACTGGAGCAAGAGGTTTCAGTACACGATTTGAAGGTCTCTTAGATATGCGAATGGATCAGGCTTCAGAATTAGATGCCCGTAAAGTGGTAGGCACTTATGATGAAAAGGATTTGATGCATATGTTCAGTTACTATGGAGATATCAGAAATGCACGAACGCTGGCGAAGGCAATTGTACAAGCAAGACAAATAGAGGAGATTCAGACAACCGATCAACTATTGAAGATTGCCCAGGCGATTGCTCCAAGAGGAAAGCATGCTAAATACTTTGCTCAAATCTTTCAGGCGATCAGAATAGTGGTCAATGACGAGGTGGGAGCGCTGGAAGATATGTTGACTGATTGTGTTGAGATGCTCAAGCCTGGTGGAAGGTTAGTTGTAATGAGTTACCACTCTTTAGAAGATCGGCTAGTGAAAAGCCTTATTAATACTGGTAACCTGAAGGGTATGGTAGAAAAGGATTTTTATGGTAATCTGATTAGACCATTAGAGCCGGTCAATAGGAAGCCTATTATTCCCTCCGAGGAGGAAATTGCGGTGAACAGTAGAGCCAGAAGTGCAAAATTAAGAGTAGCTATAAAACAATAAACCATGGCAACAAATACATACAGAATACCGAGTAAATCACAGAAAAGCGGAGGCTTTTTTGCTGTATTGGAAAAGATCTTGAAAATCGATGAAACACTTAAGGAAGTGATTCATGTTAGGTTTTTACCTCAGATCGTTTTTATTGCTGGACTCAGTGTGCTTTACATCGGTAATCGTCATTATGCAGATAAGAAAGTAAGAAATATCAATATTCTGCAGCGAGAGGTTGCGGATTTCCGAGCGGATTACACGACACTAAAAGCAGACTACATGTTCGTCACTAAACAATCTGAAGTTGCTAAAAAAGCAGCTAAAATCGGATTGCAACTGTCTACTATCGCACCAGAGAAAATTGTAGTGAAGCACTAATGAGTGTAAAAGCCTCCATATTATTAAGAGTTCGCATTGCCTTTTTGGTCGTATTCGTTTTTGCTGCGGGTATTATATATCGCGTTGTGACTGTTCAGTATGTGGAGGGGGATCAATGGCGAGCTTTGGGTCAATCGATTGGTCTGAAAGTCATGGATGTAAATGCAACCAGAGGCAATATCTATGCTGATAATGGTGCCTTGCTTGCAACATCTCTGCCGTTTTATCAAGTCGCCTTTGATCCGTACTTGCCTTCCGATGGATTGTATAAGAGCAATATTGATTCACTTAGCTATTTACTCTCTCAGCATTTTGGCGGACTTAGCCAGTGGCAATACAAAAAGAAAATGGATGATGCGCGAAAGAATAAGCGGCGGTATCTCATCCTGAGCCGTCAGGAAATTGGCTATCAAGATAAAAAGCTGATTGAAGAATGGCCGATATTTAGAGAGGGTCGATTAAGAGGTGGGATCATATTCGAGAAAGTAGAGAAACGATTTCTTCCTTTTTCACATTTGGGCTTGCGTACAATTGGATCTGTTAATGCAGATAACCGTGGTACAGTAGGACTTGAGTATAGTTTTAACAGACAGCTTGCTGGGACAAATGGTAAAGCTATCTATCAAAAGATGTCAGGTGGGGGTTGGAGACCCATTTACGATGGCACCGAGGTCCGTCCTGTAGATGGCCTGGATATCGAGACCACGATTGATATCAATATTCAGGATATAACTGAGACCGCATTGTTACAAGCATTGAGTAAGCACAAAGCTGATTATGGTGTAGCTGTTGTGATGGAAGTGGCTACTGGGGAGATCAAAGCGATGTCCAATCTAAGCCGAAATAGTAACGGTCGATACTACGAAAGATACAACTATGCGGTTGGCAGTCAAGGATCGAGAGAGCCTGGGTCCACATTTAAGCTAGCCAGCATGATCGCTCTGCTAGAGGAATCTAATATGAAGTTGTCAGATACAGTTGACACAGGGGATGGTTCTTATCATTTCTTCAACGAAGTCATGAAAGATCATAAGCCAGGTGGATATGGAGTTTTGACCTTGCAAGAAGTATTCGAAAAGTCTTCAAATATCGGAGTTGCTAAATTGATCAATGCTCAGTTTGGGCACGAGCCTGAAAAATTCATTTCGTACCTCAATAGTATCGGACTATCGCAGCCACTTGGATTTCAGATGATTGGAGAAGGAAAACCTTATATTAAGACGCCTTCAGATTCAAGCTGGAGTGGTACCACACTACCATGGATGTCGCACGGTTATGAATTGAAAATGACACCATTGCAGACTCTGTCATTGTATAATGCTGTGGCCAATGATGGAAAAATGATCCAACCTATGATTGTGAAATCGATCAAGAAGGCAGATAAGACGGTAGAAAATTACAAGACCAAAGTACTCAACAAGCGCATCTGCTCAGACGCCACGCTCCAGAAATTGCATGTGATGCTGGAAGGGGTCGTAGAGCGTGGAACAGCACAAAATATCAGTAATACCAAATACAAAGTAGCAGGAAAAACAGGGACAGCGAAAAAGGTGAAAAATGGTCGTTACACTAGTAACTACTATACTTCATTTGTAGGGTACTTCCCAGCAGAGGCGCCTCGATATAGCTGTATAGTGGTCATTGATGAACCAAAGGGTTATCAAATCTACGGCAGTGATGTATCTGCTCCAGTCTTTAAGGATATCGCTGATAAAATTTATGCAATGGAGATCGAATTGCATGATGAAGAGATCATTCAGATGGCTGGACAAGAAGGTATATTTCCTGTGATTCGAAGTGGTCATCAGGAAGAATTGACCTATCTCCTTAATCAGCTTGGTATCAGCAATCATTCAAAGGCACAGGACTACCCATGGGTGAAAACAAGTGTGTCAGGTAATGCTGTTTTTTGGAATAAGAATCCAGTTGAGGATCAAAAGGTACCCGATGTTCGAGGTATGACTTTGCGTGATGCGCTTTATGTTCTTGAAAATGCGGGTCTAGAAGTGGCTACTGATGGAAGAGGCAGGGTTAAGAAGCAATCCATCTACCCTGGAACGAAAGTGCTTGATAAACAAAAAATCAAACTAGACCTTGGCTGAGCTTAAAGACATATTGTACAGCGTAAAGCTGATCTCAATCGAGGGCGAGAGATCTCTAGCCATCAGCAGTCTTGCATTTGACTCCAGAGAGGTATCCGATGGTTGCCTTTTTGTTGCGGTTAAAGGACTTACGGTTGATGGACATGATTACATCGAGATAGCCATACAAAATGGTGCGATTGCAGTGTTATGTGAAAAAATGCCTGAAGAAAAGGAGACAGGTATCACTTACGTTCAAACCGATGACACCACGCAGGCGCTTGGCATTGTATCAGCTAATTTCTACGATCATCCTTCTACGAAAATTAGCCTAGTCGGTGTTACCGGTACCAATGGTAAGACGACGACCGTTACATTGCTGCACGACTTATACAGTCGAATGGGTTATTTAGCTGGATTAATTTCTACAGTGGAAAATAAGATCGGCGCATCGGTCATCCCTACCAAGTTTACTACACCAGATGCGCTTACGCTCAATCAGATGTTATCTGAGATGGTTAGTGCTGGCTGTACGCATGCTTTCATGGAAGTAAGTTCGCATGCTTTGATTCAAGGCAGAGTGGCTGGTATCTCTTTCGCAGGGGCCGTATTCTCCAATATTTCTCATGATCATCTGGATTACCACGGAACATTTGAGAACTACATCCAAGCTAAAAAATTACTTTTTGATGGATTATCAAAAGACGCTTTTGCCCTAGTAAACCTTGATGACAAACGGGGTACAGTAATGATTCAGAATTGTCTGGCTACAAAACATACTTATGCGGTAAAGTCGATGGCAGACTTTAAAGGCAAAGTCCTTCACAATACTATTCAAGGATTAGAATTGGATATAGATAGCACTTCTGTTTGGTTTAAGCTGATTGGTTCATTCAACGCATATAATCTTTTGGCTGTTTATGCCACTGCGGTTCTTTTGGGAGAGGAGAAAACATCTGTCTTGACTGAGCTGTCAAGCTTGCAACCAGCTCGAGGCCGTTTTGAACTAGTTCATAATACGAAAGAGGTCCTTGCGATTGTAGACTATGCACATACGCCGGACGCTTTGCACAATGTCCTTGATACGGTCGAAAATCTTAGAACAAGAAACGAGCAATTGATCACGGTCATAGGATGTGGTGGTGACAGGGATGTGACTAAGAGACCAGAAATGGCTCGAATCGCTTTCGATATGAGTGATAAAGTGATCTTGACATCGGACAATCCACGAACAGAAAACCCTGAGAAGATCATAGAGGATATGCTAACGGGCATACCAGAAGCAGGGAAACGAAAAACATTAAGGATCCTGGACCGGAAAGAAGCGATCAGGACTGCTTGCTCACTTGCAGGAGCCAATGATATTATACTGGTGGCGGGTAAAGGACATGAGACCTATCAAGAGGTAAATGGTGTTAGGCATCATTTTGATGACAAAGAAGTGCTCAACGAATTACTAAACGACGTCTGATGCTGTACTATCTCTTTGATTATTTGGACCAGCAATTTGACCTCATCGGAGCAGGTGTATTTAAGTACATTTCCTTTAGAGCAGGAATGGCTGCGGTTGTATCCCTACTTATTACAGTTGTTTTCGGCAAAAGCCTCATCAATAAGTTAAGAGAATTTCAGATGGGTGAGTCCATTAGGGATTTAGGACTTGAAGGTCAGATGGAGAAACAAGGTACTCCGACCATGGGAGGTATCATTATCATTTCCGCAATTGTGATTCCTACACTGTTGTTTGCGCAAATTGGTAATGTATACATCATTCTACTTCTCGTATCAGCGATTTGGTTAGGTCTGATCGGATTTTTGGATGATTATCTTAAAATCAAGAAGAAAAATAAGGAAGGGCTTAGAGGAGCATTCAAAATTATAGGACAGGTTGTACTTGGCCTGCTGGTTGCTATTGTGATTGTCTACAATGATGATGTCGTGGTAAGGATATTTGATGGTCAGGGTGGCTACGCGGATATTAAGTCGTTGGTAACGACGATTCCTTTCATCAAGAATAATGAGTTCGAGTATGAGTGGCTAATGCCGGAGATGCTTGAGCCGCTGTCGACAGTGCTCTATATTTTCTTGGTCATATTTATCATAACTGCGGTTTCAAATGGTGCCAATATTACTGACGGAATTGATGGTCTTGCAGCTGGGACCACAGCAATCATAGCTTTGACTTTAGGTATACTGGCTTACCTAAGTGGTAACGTGATTTTTTCTCAATACCTGAATATCATGTTTATCCCCAATTCGGGCGAGTTGGTCATCTTTTGTTCCGCACTAGTGGGGGCCTGTATTGGGTTTCTATGGTATAACAGCTATCCAGCTCAGGTTTTTATGGGAGATACAGGCAGTCTTTCACTAGGTGGGATCATTGCAGTATTAGCTATTGTGATTCGCAAAGAATTGATGATTCCAATCTTCTGTGGCATTTTCCTCATCGAAAACCTGTCAGTTGTTATACAGGTCAGTTACTTCAAATACACCAAAAAGAAATACGGTGAAGGACGACGTGTCTTTTTAATGTCGCCCTTGCACCACCATTACCAAAAGAAAGGACTTCATGAAGCTAAAATCGCAACTCGATTTTGGACCATTGGAATTCTGTTAGCCATACTTTCTCTCGCCACATTGAAACTTAGATAAGTAAACCGCACAGATGAACGTAGATCAAATACATATCAAAAACGAGAAATTCAAGCTAGGCGCTGCTAAGATTGTAGAGTTACTTCCATCTACCAATCTGGTTTCCTTGACCACAAGCATGAGTAGGAGTGCAACGAAGGTAGATGGCTTGTTGCCAACCTTGCTTAGTGCTAAAACACAGACACAATTTTATAATGCAATCGACAAGTTAGAGGAAGAGTTAGATGAGATTCTTTATGCTCTGGATCAGCTCAGTATTCTCAACAAAGAAGTGGATGCACCGCAATTAGCAGAGTTCGTTATGTTCGGCTATGATATGATTTCGATCTATTCATTTGCTTGTGATAAAGTCATCGAAAAGAGATTTAAACAAGAAGCTTAATGCCATACGAATTAGTCATATTAGGATCAGGAGAAAGTGGAATGGGTGCTGCTCATTTAGCTGCAGCTCAAGGTATGACCGCTTTGGTCTCAGACCAAGGGGCTATTTCTGATGCTCATAAGGCTGAGTTGAATCATTTAGGGATCCCTTTTGAGGAAAACGGACACAGTGATAAGATTTTTACAGCAGATCTGATAATCAAAAGTCCTGGTATACCTGAGTCAGCCAAACCAATTCGGGCTGCCTTGGCTAAGGGTATTGAGGTGATTTCGGAACTAGAGTTTGGGTTCAGGCATCTTCCAAGTAATGCTAAAGTGATAGGTATCACGGGCACAAATGGAAAAACCACGACGACCTTACTAACCCATCATCTTTTTAAAAGTGCTGGTTTTGATGTTGCACTTGCTGGCAATGTGGGATACAGCTTGGCAAAGCGAGTATCTGAGAAAGCGTACGCTTTTTATATCATTGAAGTAAGTAGTTTCCAGTTAGATAATATCGCGCTTTTCCGACCTGACGTCGCTGTACTGTTAAATATTACGCCGGATCATCTGGATCGTTATAACTATGATTTTCAAGAATATGTGGCTGCGAAGTTTAGGATTACAGAAAACTTGACTCAGAACGAGGTCTTTATCTATTGTTCGGATAGTATTCCTGTCACTCAAGCACTAGAAAAAAGAAAAATTGAAGCTTGTCTATTTGCCGTGTCAGCAACGACGAAGATGAAGCAAGGAGCATATATGGATAATGAGCATCTCATTTTTGATTTCAAGATCAAGGATGAAGGCAAACATGCCAAGATCCCTCTAGCAGACATTAAATTGATTGGAAAGCATAATATGATCAATAGTATGGCGGCTGTTTTGACCGCATTGACTTTTGATGTGCCTATGGACAAGATCATCCGAGGTTTGAGATCTTTCGAAAATGCACCTCATAGGCTAGAAGTGGTAGGAGAGATCAATGGCGTCCGCTATATCAATGACTCTAAAGCAACTAATGTAGATGCAGTCTATTTTGCGTTGGATGGTATTAATCAACCCATCGTATGGGTGGCAGGTGGCATAGATAAGGGAAACGACTATTCCGTCATCTCAGAGCTGGTCAAAGAGAAGGTTAAAGCGGTCATCTGCCTAGGGAAAGACAATAGTAAATTGAAAAAGGCATTCAGTGCCGATGTTAAGCATTTCGCGGAAACACAAAGGGTAGATGAACTGCTAGAGCAGGCTCAAAAATGGTCAAATAGCGGAGATGTAGTCCTTTTTTCTCCTGCATGTGCAAGCTTTGATCTATTTACCAATTATGAAGAACGAGGCAATCAGTTTAGAACAGCTGTGCAAAAGGTAATGAATCATCAAAAACAAAAGATCTGAGTATGATGAAGGAATGGGCATATCGCAACCTCAAAGGAGATCCTATTATCTGGCTGGTAGTTCTTTTGCTATCTATGTTTAGCATTATGGTGGTCTATAGTGCGACTGGAAGTCTAGCCTATAAAATGATGGGTGGGGACACTGAGTACTACTTGGTAAAGCATTCTTTATTGGTCTTTTTTAGCGTTTTGGCAATGTGGTTGGCTCATAGAATTGATTATCGCTATTACGCTAAGATTTCAATGTTTATGCTTTGGATTTCTGTGCCGCTTTTGCTGATTGCTTGGAAATTTGGAACAAATATCAATGACGCCTCTCGATGGATTCATATTCCTATTATTAATCAAGCATTTCAACCCTCTGATCTCGCTACACTAGCGCTTTTAATCACTTTGGCTACTATGCTGTCCAAGCGCCAAAATCAGCTAGATGATTTTAAGCAATCAGTTATTCCCATGCTGGTCTGGATCGGCGTGATCTGCGGTCTGATTGCGATGACTAATATTTCTACTGCTGCTTTGCTATTTGTCACTTGTACTCTGGTTTTGTTTATAGGAAGAGTGCCGATGAAATATCTCGTGATGCTTCTGTTGATAGGCACACTGGCAGGTACGACAGCCCTCATGGTTGGTCAGCGGGGCGATACCGCCAT
This sequence comes from Cyclobacteriaceae bacterium, assembly GCA_047627515.1. GTDB lineage: Bacteria > Bacteroidota > Bacteroidia > Cytophagales > Cyclobacteriaceae > JAYPLE01. The sequence goes on from JBLHTU010000029.1 coordinate 21,072, forward strand.
CAGCCGAGTAGAAGACTTTATAAAAGGAGAGACACCTTTTCAAGCTCAGCAAGCCTATGTGGCAATTGCCTCTGGCGGATTGGTTGGCAAGGGACCAGGTCAAAGTGACCAAAGAAATTATCTTCCACACCCTTACTCAGATTTCATTTTTGCAATCATCATAGAGGAGTATGGATTACTGGGAGGTGCAGCCGTACTTTTTCTTTATCTGACATTACTATATAGAGGCATGAAAGCAGCCATGGGGAGTGAGCGTGCCTACGGTGGATTATTGTCTGCCGGTTTAAGTTTTGCATTGGTGCTGCAAGCTCTTGTCAATATGGGAGTTGCAGTCGGATTGGGACCTATTACGGGTTTGCCACTTCCATTGATATCAATGGGAGGGACCTCGCAGTTATTCATGGGTCTTTCTCTCGGAATCATACTAAGTGTAAGTCGTGGGGAGATTGAGACGATCGGTCGCCCTGTTGGAAATGTAATCAAAGAACTTGCCTGATGACAGAGGAACGGACATATCGCAAAGAGCCATTCCGGATCATGATTAGTGGTGGAGGCACTGGGGGGCATATTTATCCAGCTATCTCTATTGCGCAAGCACTCAAGAAGACTTTGGCCGATGTTGAGATTCGATTTGTCGGCGCTCAAGGCAAAATGGAGATGATTAAAGTTCCAGAAGCGGGTTTTCAGATTATTGGTCTATGGATAAGTGGACTTCAAAGAAGACTGACGATAGGGAATCTCCTGTTCCCAATTAAGCTGATCGCGAGTATATATAAGTCATTTCGTCTACTAGCAGAGTTTCGTCCTGATGCGGTTGTCGGAGTCGGAGGTTATGCTAGTGGACCTTTATTGATTGCCGCATTTTTCAAAAGGATACCGACATTGATTCAGGAGCAAAATGCCTACGCAGGTCTGACTAATAAATGGTTAGCCAAGTACGCGCATACTGTCTGTGTCGCGCATCAAGGCATGAATGCTTATTTCCCACAAGAGAAAATAGTTGTCACAGGAAATCCAATTCGTAATGATATCAAATTACCTGCGGAACAAAGAAAAAATGCTTTCAATCACTTCGAGCTAGACAATCAAAAACCAACTGTTTTGATCATTGGCGGAAGCTTGGGAGCACGAACCATTAATGAAGCAATGATCAGAAGTCTACACCTTTTCATTGCAGAACAGGTGCAGGTGATTTGGCAGACGGGTGGGTATTATCATGCTGAAATACTGGAACGAACAAAAGAAGCAGACTTGTCAGGTGTAGTGATCCGTGATTTTATTCGAGAAATGAAATATGCTTACGCGGTTGCGGATGTCGTGATCAGTAGATCAGGTGCGTTGTCGATTGCTGAATTGATGTTAACTAGAAAGCCCGCAATCATGGTGCCTTCACCAAATGTCGCAGAAGATCATCAGACAAAGAATGCACAAGCTTTGGTGGCGGAAAATGCTGCTGTTTTAGTATCAGATCAGAAAGCCATAGAAGAGATGGTGCCGACCGCTATTCAGTTGATCAAGCAACCAGAAAGAAGAAATGAATTAAGCGAAAACATTGCACGTTTGGCTCATCCAAATGCTGCCAGTGAGATTGTCAATGAAATAATTAAGCTGGTCGCATGAAGTTAGATGGGATCCATAGTGTCTACTTCATCGGTATCGGAGGCATCGGTATGTCTTCTCTTGCAAGATGGTTTAAACACCGTGGTGCACAAGTAGCTGGATATGATAGGGTATCAACAACATTGACCCAAAAGCTGGAGCAGGAAGGTATCGAAATTCATTACGAAGATAATCTTGCATTACTGCCAGAATGGACGTCTAGCACTGAATCGACTCTTGTGGTTTATACACCAGCTATACCTAAAGATCACAAAGGCCTTCACCATTTAAGAAGCTTAGGACATGATCTCAAGAAGAGATCTGAAGTTCTAGGTATGATAACATCTGGTCATTATACGCTAGCGATAGCGGGCACACACGGCAAGACGACTACATCATCGATGTTAGCACATATTCTACAAGGAAGCGATGCAGGTTGCTCCGCCTTTGTGGGTGGGATCATGACCAATTACGACTCGAATCTAATCATCGGTGAAACAGGAGCTCCAGTTGTAGTGGAGGCTGATGAGTTTGATCGATCTTTCATGCAATTGCATCCGGACTTTACCATAGTGACTTCCATCGATCCAGATCATTTAGACATCTATGGTGATGGAGAGGAAATGACTCAATCTTATTTAGCATTTATCCAATTGACTGATAAGGATGGTAAGATCATATTGCAAGGAGATGTTGCTAAGCAGATTGGGCATAAGATAGGTAGATCGTTTTTGACCTATGGTTTATCATCTGCAACCATCACCGCCAATAACCTACGCATAGATGGAAATAAGTTCATATTTGATTACGAGGGAGATCTTGTTATAAAGGATATCAAGTTGAGCCTTCCAGGCTACCATAATATGCTGAATGCAACAGCTGCGATCACGGCAGGTTTACATATGGGGATGGCTGCTGCTCAAGTGAAGGAACAGATAGAATCTTATCGTGGGGTCAAGCGACGTTTTCAGTACATCATTGATCAGCCAGGATTTACTTATATCGACGATTATGCACATCACCCGTCAGAGATAGAAGCGCTATTGATTTCTGTCAAAAAACTGTACCCTAACAGAAGTGTGACCACCATTTTTCAACCTCACCTCTATACCCGTACCAAAGACTTCTATGAAGGGTTTGCAAAAAGTCTATCGTTATCTGATCGCGTGATATTACTAGATATATATCCCGCGAGAGAACTTCCAATTAAGGGAGTTAGTGCGCAGATGATCTTTGATCTCATCGAGACATCCAATAAGCAATTGGTGAGTCGAGACGTGGTTCCTTCGATGCTTGATGAACTGCAAGCAGACGTTCTGCTAACTGTAGGTGCAGGAGATATTGATACACTTGTGCCAATCATACAATCACATTTTCAAAAAGAGACAAGTCTATGAATTACTCAGTAAAGAAAATAGCCTTGGTTGCAGGAGTAGGAGTATTGATGATTGGTCTGATTGGCATGGCCAGCAAAAGACAATTAGAACGTAAAGTCAATGACATGGCTATTTCGATCAAGGATCAAGGTGGTAATTACTTCATTGATCAGTTTGAAGTCACATCGCTCATCAATGCTGAAAACACTGATTACGTATTGGGTTTGACACTAGATCAACTCAATCTAAAAGAATTGGAAAGACGTGTGGAAATGAATGCGTTTGTACGCGACGCACAGATCTATCTAGATATCCAAGGCAACTTACAAGTTGCCCTGATACAGTCTAAGCCGATCGCGAGGATTTTGAAATATCAGGGGTCAAGTAGATATATCGATGATGAAGGTAACCTACTGCCATTGAATACAAAGCACACTGCAAGAGTGCCAGTAGTCGAGCTAGATTATAAGGCTGGTTGGGAGCAGAGCCTCACGGAGGATGATTTTGGGACAAAGTTTTTAGCTCTGCTGACTCATATAGAATCGGATCCATTCTGGAAAGCACAAATTGCTCACATCATAGTCGATGCGCAGCAAGAATTAACCTTTATTCCTCAGGTCACAAGACAAGAAGTGATCTTCGGGTCTACTAAAAATATGCAAGCCAAGTTTGATCGGCTTAAGCTGTTTTACACGGAAGTGTTGCCCGCCAAAGGGTGGAATACATATGCCTACGTAAATGTTAAATATGAAAATCAAATCGTCTGTAAATAAAAATTAGTTATCATGGAAGAAGACAAAATTGTTGTCGGCCTGGATATCGGAACTACTAAGATCTGTGCGATCGTAGGTAGGAAAAACGAGTATGGAAAACTCGAAATTCTCGGTATGGGCAAGTCTGTTTCCGAAGGAGTGATTCGAGGTATCGTGACCAATATTGATAAAACGGTCATGTCTATCGAAAAAGCGATTCAGGAAGCAAGTGAACAATCCGGTATAGATATCCGGGTGGTGAATGTTGGTATTGCTGGCCAACACATAAAAAGCAGCATGCATCACGGCTCTATTACTCGAGAAAATAATGATGAAATCACAGTAGAAGATGTGAATCGTCTGGCTTCTGATATGTATCGAATCGTAATCCCTCCGGGAAGCAAGATTATACATGTCATGCCTCAAGATTACATCGTTGACTACGAGGACGGAATCATGGATCCCGTTGGTATGTCTGGTGTGAAACTGGAAGCAGACTTTCACATTATTACAGCTCAGACCAATGCCATCAATAACATTAACAAATGTGTGGAACGTGGTGGATTGGTTGGAGAGAATTTAATCCTTGAACCATTGGCATCAAGCCTGTCAGTTCTCAGTGATGAAGAACGTGAAGCAGGAGTCTGCTTAGTCGATATCGGTGGTGGTACGACAGATATCGCTGTATTTTATGATAATATTATCAGACATACGGCTGTGATCCCGTTTGGAGGTAATATTCTCACAGCGGATATCAAGCAAGGATGTATGGTGATGGAATCTCAAGCCGAGCAGCTTAAGACCAAGTTTGGTCGTGCAATAGCAGAGGAAGCATCACCCAATGAAATCGTTTCAATTCCTGGATTAAGAAACCGTCCTCCCAAAGAAATATCTGTTCAGAATCTGGCACATATCATACAAGCCAGGATGGAAGAGATCATCGAAATGGTGCACACAGAGATCATCGCATCCGGCTATCATAAAAAACTAGCAGCTGGTATTGTTGTGACGGGTGGTGGTTCACAAATGCTAAATCTCAGACAGTTGTTTGAGTTTATGACAGGACTTGATACTCGGATTGGCTATCCAAATGAGCATCTAGGTAAAAGCAAGGTTGATGATGCTAAGAGTCCAATGTATGCCACAGCGGTAGGACTTGTTCTTTCTGGGTTCAAAGCGCTTGACTTTAGAGATTCTCAGTATCAAGCGATGGGACAGCAACAGCGAAAGTTCAAAGATCGAAATGGAAACAAGTTTTTTCAGACAATCCTGCAAAGAACTAAAAATCTATTGATCGATGACCTGGATGACAAAAAGGATTATTGACGGTCAAATTAAAACTGGAAAATCATGAATGAAAATACATATTCTTTCGACTTACCTTCTCATCATAAATCAATTATAAAAGTAATTGGAGTAGGTGGTGGTGGCAGCAATGCTGTTAATCACATGTACAACATGGGCATTCGGGATGTAGAGTTTGTGGTCTGTAACACAGACCGTCAGGCACTAGAGAGTAGCCCTGTTCCGAATAAGTTACAAATCGGAGTCAACCTAACAAGTGGACTAGGAGCTGGAGCCAATCCGGAAAAAGGTCGTAATGCAGCGATTGAAAGCAAAGAAGAGATCAAAGAGCTACTATCTGACAATACGAAAATGATTTTCGTAACGGCAGGTATGGGTGGAGGTACCGGAACAGGTGGTGCACCAGTCATAGCGCAAGTAGCTCGAGAAATGGACATACTCACTGTTGGTATCGTCACAGCGCCTTTTAGGTTTGAAGGCAAGAAGAAGTTGAAACAAGCCGAAGAGGGTATAGCTGCACTTAAGGCTAGTTGTGATACAGTGATTGTCATTTCCAACGACAAGATCAAAGAGATCTATGGTAATCTACCAATTAGCGAAGCGTTCTCACAAGCTGATAACGTGTTGACGACGGCGGCAAAAGGGATTGCGGAGATCATTACCGTCCCAGGTTATGTCAATGTGGATTTTGAAGATGTTAAGACTGTCATGAGTAATGCAGGTGCAGCCGTAATGGGATCAGCACAAACATCTGGTGAAAACAGGGCTAGACGTGCAGCTGAGGCGGCACTCAATTCCCCACTGCTCAATAACCATAAGGTCTTTGGTGCAAAAAAGATACTTTTAAGTATCATGTCTGGTGAAGAAGCAGAACTCCAAATGGACGAGCTAGCTGACATCACTGATTATATGCATGAGTTTGCTGGAGAGGATGCTGAAGTGATATTTGGTCATGGTGTAGAAGCTGAGCTTGGGGATGAAATCCGCGTCACAGTTATCGTCACGGGCTTTGATTCACCGGCTGTTGACAGCACTGAAGAGGAGACAGCTGATATGGAGTTGCATGTCAGACCGAGTTCGGATGGCGCGTCTGAAGATATGTCAGATCAGGTGCCGAAGTTTGATCTTGAGATTCAGCCAAGATATCAAGAGCCGACCTATGACGACCATGAGCCCGATGAGGAAACGCAGACAGTTTTTGACTTAGAGTCCAAAAGGAGAATTAAGCAAATCAGTCTTTTTGAAAAAGGAGAGGACCAGGATGATGAAGAGCTTGAACTAAGCAATGAATCAACAGACTTCATGGGATCCGATGATAACGGTGTATCAAATGATGATAGATTCGATTTCGATTTTGACATTACTGATGAAGACGAGCAGACTTCTGAAAAAGAGACGTATGCCTTTGACTTCGAGGAATCATCTTTTGAAGCAGAGAATGAATCAGAAGAAGAAGAAGAAGAAGATGCATTGCTGGAAGATCTAAAAGAGATGGCACATCCACCGTCGCATCGCTTCCGATTGCTGGAAGAACGAAAAAAGCGTGAGGAAAAGTTAAATCAAGCGAAGCATGTGCATCAGCAAGTTAGTCCTGAATCCTATAAGGAGAAATGGGAAGTACCGGCTTATGAGCGTAAAAAGGTAAATCTCAAGCAAGTGCCTCATAGTTCAACTCAGAATATTTCTAGGTACAACCTTAACGATGATAACAAGATCATTGGAAACAATAAGTTCTTGCATGACAATGTTGATTGAGAGAGTAATAACTATCGATAACTAATACTAATCCTCGCAAGGGGAAATATGATTTAATCACAAGATCAAACAGGTGTGATTATTTACAGACGGGGGCCTTTCCAGAAATGGGAGGCTCTTTTTTTTTGGTGTAGATCAACTTAACGTATATTAATTGAGCTTTGATCTTCTTGTTTTTATGCTCTTTAGTTGGTTTCCTTCTAGTTAGAAGTGAGGCTCATTATTCCGTACGGGTTGATTTTCAACCTTTTATAAATATTGTAAAACCCTAATGGAGGATTCGCAGTAGATTACAGTATTAACAAATCTCTTAACTAGATTATGAAAAATAGAACTCTACTAATGGCAATGCTAGTCATCATCATGGCTGCTTGTCAGGCTCCTGCCGACGAGGCTCAAATGGCAATCAAGATGCCTCCAGGACTTGACCTGATGAATATGGATACGGCGAGTAATCCGAAAGAAGATTTTTATCAATTTGCGAATGGGCAATGGTTAGAAAAAACCAAAATCCCTGAGAAAGAAGGTAGATGGGGTGGTTTTCCTGAGCTGAGGGAAAAGAATAATATAATGATGCTCGGCATCATGGAGAGGTCTGCTGAAAACCCCGCGTTTAAGGATGGTTCTGATGAAAGAAAAGCAGTTGATTTTTTTGCTGTAGGGATGGACTCTTCCTTAG
>JBLHTU010000030.1:0-28082 GCA_047627515.1 Cyclobacteriaceae bacterium
ATACCTACGAAGCCATGATTGGATATTCTATTGGCGGACTCGCTGGTGCTTTAGCAATCGCAAAGGCAGAACACCGCAATAAACCCAAGCAGCTCATCTTGATTGCGGCACCTCCTTACAGTAAATTCATATTTGAAGAAGTTATGGATGACCTGCACTTTAAGCAGTCAGTAGCTGATTCTGTTTATCAAATTTTAGGCAAAATTCACAGTCTACCAATTGAAGAGTTTGACCTCAGACATGCACAACCTGAATTACAAAGTCTCGATATCACACTGATCTATGACGAGGATGACACTACTATTACGATGGAAAAGGGACTCCTTTTGAAATCTGCCTTTGCGCAAGCACAATTTGTCAGAACGAGTGGGCTAGGCCACTACAAGATCATCAGCTACCAACCGGTCGTAAATTTGATTTCAAATAGACTTTTACATCAACAAGCATCTAACTAGCAACATTTCAATCACATTGTGGTTATTATCTCGTTTCTTAAAATATCTTCGCAACGGTTAAAGTTGTAACGGAAACAATCCAACATCATGAATCTATACTCTATCACATTACAAGCCCATTCCGGCTTTAGATGGCTGGTGCTTTTATTAGCAGTCATTATCATTATAAAATCGCTTATAGGAGTTCTCAAAACTGCAAAATATCAGAAGATAGATAACATTTTTGGTGCTTCATTTACTGGTTTGATGCATTTACAATTTCTACTTGGGATTGTATTGTATTTCTTTTTAAGCCCAGTCACTGCCTCTGCCTTCAAGGATTTTGGTGCAGCTATGAGTGATCCAGACCTTAGATTCTGGGCTGTCGAGCACGTCACCGTGATGATTCTAGCTATCGTTTTTGCTCAGATTGGTCGATCAAAATCGAAGAAAGCTATTTCGGATATCCAAAAATTCAGATATCAGTTAATCTTTGTCGGCATATCATTTACCTTCTTGTTGATCGGCATTCCTTGGGACAAGTTATGAATACTTCTCAAGGTGACTAACGGTCGCTTGATTCAGATCGTCATCTGAACTTATAGGTAGAGAGATTTTTACGAGTGTTCCCTCACCTACGGTAGATTCGAAAGTAATCTCACCACCGTACTCTTTGATAATGTTATACGCTACTGTCAAGCCTAAACCAGTACTATGACTGGAAGACTTGGTAGTGAAAAATGGATCTGAAATTTTCGGCAAATTTTTATGCGAAATCCCTACTCCATTATCCTGAATAATGATCAAAATCACTTCATCGGTTTTTTCACTTGATAAAGTAATCAATCCTTCTTTTATAATTGCTTCCTCTGCATTGGATATGATATTGAGCAAAGCCTGATAAAGCTTCCCACTTTGTGCCAATACATACATAGGCTCATCCGCAATCTCATTAATAATCACGATCCTATGTTTTGTTCTATTGTATAACATCCACAAGCAATCTGTCAATAACTCATTCACGTTGCAATCCATCTTATTTCCATCAGCTGATCGATTAAAATAGCTGAGGCTTTTTACGATTCTAGTTGCTCGATCCAAACCCTCGTTAGTCGATCCAATGAGTGCATTCAAATCTTCATCCAACTGATCTGGATAATCTTCAAAATGCTGCGTCAAACCAAACACCCCGCCTTTAATGAAATTCAATGAGTTATTGATTTCATGTGCAATTCCAGAAGACAAAGTTCCCAGAGATGCCATTTTTTCAGACTGAATCAAGTGACTTTGTGTGGCATTAAGATTTTGAATAGCGGCTTCTAATAAGTGAGTTTTATCTTTTAGTTCTGCATTGGAACGTGTTAAGCTTTTGTTTGAATTAGCTAATTGATTAGTCGCTTTTTTCACACGGTCTTCCAAGACAAACTGATTTTGGTGAAGGCTACGAAAACGCCATCTTACGGAGAAATAGAGTGCTAATGTCAATACTAAAGCATAAAGCATATATGCCAAGGGTGTACGCCAAGGTGGAGAGGCCACCTCAAAAGGAAACGACGTGATCTCTGACCATTGTCCTTCCACATTTAAGGCTTTGACCTCAAATACATAGCTGCCGCCTTCAAAATTGCGGAGATCAACTTTTGTATCAATCACTGGCTTACTCCATTTACTATTAAATCCATCCACTCGATAGCTGTAGGTGATTTTTCGGCTTCCGTGGTGATTCCTAGCGCCATAGTGAAATGTCACATGATTAGAAGTATAGGGTAAACTCAGTTCTTTTGGTACATTTAGAAATTCCGCCATTCCTTTCTTGGAGATATCTTCTGCATTTCGGAAATCAACATAATCTCCATTGATATCTACACGATGGATTTGCACCCTATGATCTGCCTTAGATCGGTCATAAAAAGGTCGGTCGTTTAGTACCTCCACCAAACTCTTATCACCCCCAAACCAGAGCTTATTAGAAGAGTCAAGAAATGCGGAATTTTGGTAAAAACCATCAGAGCTGAAGCCATCAGATTTTCTCAATATATATATCATTTCCTTTTCCATCACATTCATTCCTTTCTCACTCCCTACCCAAAGACGTCCATCTCTATTCTTTATAATGGACCATATGTACGGATTAGATAAGCCTGTAAATGCAGTTAACTCATTGTCTTGCAATTGAAAAAGTCCTTCCCCTCCGGTTCCTATGTAAAGACCATCCTTTTGGTCGTAGGATAACGTTAAAATTTTATTTGTCTTCAATCCAGCAGATGCTCCAAAATGTATGAGAGAGTCTCCATCTATCTTAATTAATCCTTTATTAATTGAGGAAATCCAAATTATACCATTATCACCTTCCACGATCTTAGATACTTCAAAAGGGTGCATCGATTCAGGCATCTGTAGCTCTAAGAGGACATCATCGGTAATTCGATATATTCCACCTGACCTTTGCCCAACCCAAACATTGCCTTCCGTATCCTGGCACATTGTATTAATACCTTCACCTTTCAATTGTACATTCTGAATAATTCTAAAGTCTTCCTCAGACGCAACAGCTAATCCATTAACCCCAGAAGCTATCCACATCTTATTCTCGTCGGTCCTCAATAGGTCCAAGATTATATCTGTAAAAAAGCCAGACGCCTTATTGTAATGCTCATAGTAGCCATCCGAATAGGTTGTCAAACCATTGTCAAATGAGCCAAACCAAAGCACGTCCTCAAGTTCTTCTATGGCAAAAACAAAATTACTCGACAGCCCTGTCTCCTCCGTGTGGTTAAAAAAATTCTCATTTTCAAACCTTGATAAACCACCCCCGTCTGTCCCAAAAAGAATATTACCTTGAGCATCTTCCATCATTTCCCAGATGTAGTCCAACGACAGCCCTTCTTTTTCTGAAAAATGCACAAAATAATTCTTTTCCACACGGGTGACTCCTTCACCAAATGACCCTAACCACATAAAGCCTTCACGATCTTGGAACAACGATAGATAATTATTCGTGGGTAATCCAGTATTTGTACTGTACTGCCAAAAAGCACTATTATCGAAAATGATTATGCCTTCATTATCTGTAGCCAACCATACGTGCCCTTCCTCGTCTTCATAGATATCCCATACATTTGTAAGAGTTGCTGAGTGTAGGTCTTCAATGTGATACCAGCTATCGTTTTCTATGACAAATAACCCGTCACCCTGGGAACCCAGCCAGATCTTGCCAGACTTTGCAATCATACCATCTACTAAATATGGCACAATCCCTTCAAATTCAATTTGTAACTGAACAACCTGCTCATTTTCGATTATCAGCACACCATTTCTAGCGGTCGTCACCAGCATCGCACCATTTTCAGTTACGGCTAAATCAGTTGCTATCACTTCATCAATACCTTCAGGTATTATTTTATGCAAGTTTTGTCCATCAAAGACAGCAATCCCTCCCGCTTCGCAGGCAAACCAAATGTTCCCATCCAAGTCTTCTTCAATATCCATAATGTAGTCACTTGGCATACCATTTTGCTTCGTAAAATGGTAAAAGGCAGCGCCTGTGTACATCGAAGTACCACCATTAAAAGATCCGAGCCAGATATTGCCTCTTTTGTCCTCCATAAGAGCGGACACATATGAGGTATTCAATCCTTGTTCTTGATCGAAATACTTAATGTTATAGGAGGCGTTGTCTTTGAATACCGGGGCCAGAGCTTCTTGGGGCTCAGGATATTTCAATTCAAGCAATTCTCGCTTAGCTGCATGGACCGATTTGTTGATCGGATATGCTTGACCCAATGAAGGACCCGTAAGCCTTGTAGGCTTGACTCTTACCACCTTATTTTGATTGGCCTTTACCCTTTTGGATGCAACCATAGGAACGTCTTCCGAATACTTTAAAGCACCCTTTCGCTCAAATGATATAGGGTAAATGGGTAATCGACCTATATCAATCGTTTCTATCGACGCGACGATCGAAATTGGCTCTAATGGGACTTCAGTGTTTGGGCTACTAGAATCACATGAATAGAGTATCACGGCCAATAAACATGAGAGAAGAAAAGAATTCCTTCCGTACTTCGATATAATAGTTGGCTTATTCATCTAAGGTATGCAAGGTAAACTGCAAAAGGATGACGATAAACTATTAGGTAGTGAACTGCTAATATTAAGTAAGAGTCAGCAATTATTCGAATAAAGCAAAATTAAAGCACGCCCTTTGTACTGGGTAGATTTATTAAACTATTGATATCTCTTTTTGTCGCCATTTTAATTGCCTTAGCAAACGCCTTAAAAATACCTTCGATTTTGTGATGCTCATTGGTCCCCTCAGCTTTGATATTGAGGTTACATTTCGCAGTATCGGAAAATGATTTAAAGAAGTGCATAAACATTTCAGTAGGCATTTCACCGATCATTTCACGTTGGAAATCAGTCTCCCAAACTAACCACGGTCTACCACCAAAATCAATCGCCACCTGAGCGAGTATGTCATCCATTGGAAGTAAAAAACCATACCGTTCGATACCCCTTTTATTACCCAATGCCTCTAAGAATGCTGTACCCAATGCAAGCGCTGTATCCTCAATCGTATGATGCTCGTCGATATGCAAATCACCCTTCACAGAGACCTCCAGGTCAACCCCTCCGTGCTTACCTAATTGATCCAGCATATGGTCAAAAAAATTGATCCCTGTATCTATAGCAGTCTTTCCTGTACCATCTAAATTGAGAGCGATATGTATATCGGTTTCAGAAGTTTTGCGGTCCACCAGAGCAGTGCGTGGTTGTAGCACCAGATATTTATATATGTCTTTCCAACTGGTCGTAGTCAGCTTAGCATCTGTGATCGGCTTGTTAGATATATGTATTGCTTTACAGCCGATGTTCTTACTCAAAGCCACATCAGTTACTCTATCCCCGATCACGTATGAATTCACAAGGTCGTATTTCCCATTCAGATAAGCACCAAGCATTCCTATGCCTGGTTTTCTATTTTTATGATGATCTGCCTCCCAATGCTCATCAATGTGTACATGGTCAAAATGAATGCCTTCACTCTCCAGTAGGCGCATGATGAAATTATGAACTGGGTAAAATTCAGAAAAAGGGAATGAATTGGAACCCATTCCATCCTGATTAGAGACCATCACTAGCAAATAATCACTTTCGTGCTGGATACGTCGTAGATAATGTAAAGATTCAGGTAAGAAATTAATTTTTTCTACCTTATCTACTTTTTCATCATCCGTCTCCGCGACAATGGTGCCATCACGATCAATAAAAAGAATAGGTCTCATAGTATACTAAGTTTATTTACTCCGAATCCAAAAAATCTTTGATACTCTTTACTAACATTTCGTTCTCAGGTCTTGTCCCGATCGTTAAACGAAGACTATTCTCACATCCATAGTTATTACTTCGGTCTCTTACGATCACTTTTTTGGCAATCAAGTTGTTAAATAACTCGCTAGACTTGGCGAATTTAACCAAGAGAAAATTAGCATCACTAGGATATATCTTGACCACATTAGTAAGACCATTGAGCGACTCTTCTAGCCAGGTTTTCTCTTTTTCAATACTAACTACCCAAGCCTTTACTTTTTCATGTTGAGATAGCGCTTTAAGCGCCTCCTGCTGCACCAGTCCATTGATATTATACGGAGATTTTATATTATTCAATATTTGAATAATCTCCTTACTGGCATAGGCCATACCTAGTCTTAACGCAGCCATTCCCCATGCTTTACTAAATGTCTGAAGGACTACCAAGTTCTCATACTTCGACAGCTCTTTGACGAAAGTACTATCAGGACTAAAGTCTATATAAGCTTCATCTATCACTACCAGCCCAGGTGCCGTAGAAAGTATTTGCTCAATATCCTCTGGAAGTAAGTGATTACCAGTAGGATTATTTGGTGAGCAAACAAAAATAATCTTCTCGTTAGACTGTACTTCACGTTCGAATGAAGGAATATCTAATTGAAAAGTATCTGTGAGATGATGAACGCTAATCCCAACGTTTTGAATATCCGCTGACACCTTGTACATGCCATATGTGGGAAGAAAAATGCCAATTTTATCTATCCCAGGTTCGCAGAAAGCTCGGATCAATAAATCAATCGGTTCATCGCTCCCATTCCCGAGAAAGAGAAGAGATGGGTCTACATCTTTAATTTCCGAGATCCTATTCTTCAGCTGCTGCTGATATGGATCTGGATATCTATTCCAACCATTACCGGCAGCTGATCCATAGGGGTTTTCATTCGCATCGAGAAAAATCCCGTCGCTACCAGTATATTCATCTCTTGCAGATGTGTAGGGACTTAATGTTCTTAAATGAACCCTTAGTAGATCCTTGACAAAACTCATTTTTTGAGGTACTCTAGACGAAGGGAAACGGCTAATTTATGCGCTTCGAGTTGCTCAGCAGCGGCCATTAACTCTACGGCAGGTCCTAAATTTATCAGTCCTTTCTTAGTCACTTTCTGGTACGTGATTTTTTTCACAAAACTATCTAAAGACACTCCAGAGTAAGCATTTGCCCACCCATTGGTTGGCAAAGTATGATTAGTTCCTGAAGCATAATCTCCCATTGACTCAGGTGTAAATGCACCAATAAATACAGACCCAGCATTATGAATGCTTGGAATCAAAGTATCTGGGTTATCTGTACTAATAATGAGATGCTCCGGGCTGTATGTGTTGATTGTTGCTATGATTTGTGCCTCAGATTCAACAAGAACAGATACACTAGCCAATAATGCTTTCTCAGCGATATTTCTTCTAGGTAATCTGGGCAGTAGCTTTGTAATGGATGCTTCTATCTCGTCTAGCATTTTGGCGCTTTGTGAGACTACTATCACTTGACTATCTACACCGTGCTCTGCCTGAGATAATAAATCTGCTGCGGCAAAATCAGGATTAGTTTTTTTATCCACAACCACCATGACTTCACTTGGTCCAGCCGGCATATCGATTGCGACTGTATCACGTGAGACCATTTGCTTTGCCACTGTTACATATTGGTTACCAGGGCCGAAGATCTTATCCACTTTTGTAACTGACTCCGTTCCATAAGCCATTGCGGCAATAGCTTGAGCACCACCCAACTTTAGAATTTTGGTGATTCCTAGCAGATTAGCAGTGTAAAGTACGATAGGATTGATCTCTCCAATTTGATTCGTGGGAGAGGCCAATATGATCTCGCGACAACCTGCGATGATAGCGGGTATTCCAAGCATCAAAACAGTAGAAAAAAGAGGGGCGGTTCCTCCCGGCACATATAAGCCAACCTTTTCTATTGCAACAGATCTCCTCATGCAATGAATACCTGGCATAACTTCCATCTCCAAAGGCTCCTGAGCTTGAGCAGCATGAAATTTCCAAATATTATCCTTGGCGACCTGTATTGCATTCTTCAACGGCTCATCCACTTTAGTAGAAGCTGAGGCTATTTCGGAAGGATCCACCCATAAGTCGTCCAATTCTACATGGTCATATTCCAAAGCAAATTTCTTGAGGGCTTTATCCCCTCCTCTTTTTACTTTTTCCAGAATCGGAGATACGATCTTTTCAATTTTTGAATAATCGTAAGATGGTCTTTTCAACTCACTGATTATCTGTGCTTGATCTACGTACTTAATCCGCTTCATTCTAATTAATCATTTTCTCAATAGGAACAACAAGAATTCCCTCAGCACCTGCTTTTCTCAACTGATCTATTTGCTCCCAGAATGTATCTTCATTGATGACAGAATGAATGCTACTCCATCCCTTCTCTGCAAGCGGTAACACTGTAGGGCTCCTCATACCGGGAAGAAGATGAACAATTTCCTCAATTGATTCATTTGGAGCATTTAAGAGTACATATTTGTTGTTTTTCCCTTCAAGTACGGCCTGAATTCTAAATAAAAGTTGGTCTAAGAGCTGCTGCTTTGCGACACTCAGGTTTTCACTCCCAATTAGCACCGCTTCTGACTTCATCACAACGTCTACTTCTTTCAAGCCATTGCTCATCAGGGTCGAACCGGAACTCACAATATCACATACGCCTTCTGCCAAACCAATGCCGGGAGCAATCTCCACAGAACCACTTATCATATGTATATCAGCTTTAACACCTTTTGCATTCAAGTATTGCTGAAGTATGACAGGATAAGAAGTGGCTATACTTTTACCTTCGAAGAAGGTGACGTCTTTGTAATCTATTGCCTTGGGCACCGCTAAAGAAAGCCGGCATTTAGAAAACCCCAGGGACTTGACTTCCTTGATTTTCTTGTTGGCTTCGATCATTACATTTTGACCAATAATACCAAGATCAGCTACTCCATCTTCCACATAACCTGGAATATCGTCATCTCTCAAGAAAAGGAACTCAACAGGAAAATTAGAGGCAACTGCTTTTAGCTTACCTGCTCCATTATTGATCTTAATTCCACATTCCTTAAAGAGCTTAAGAGAGTCTTCGCTCAAACGTCCAGATTTCTGAATCGCTATTTTCAATACTGTCATGACTTGAAATACTTAGAAGGTAAAGAGATTGTTTGATATTAATGAAAAAGATGACAAAGCCCGGAGAATTCCTAGCAGTGGTGATGGGGGTGCAAATGTATGTCAGAGTGCTTTTTCATGATAAGAGCAAAAGTAATAGTTGATACTTATCAAACAAGAGTGGAATGAAAACTATTTAACAATATTTCATCCCACGCATCAGCCATCTATTACTGTTTATCCAGATGCTGTGGGATGAAGTATTCATGTATAATGAAAGACTATAGATCCATTCTTAAGGTCCATACGGGGCGTTTTGCATGATTGACCACGTCCTCGGCGATACTGCCCAAAAGAAAATGGTTAAATCCTGTACGCTGGTTAGTTCCGATAATAATCATATCAGCATCGATGTCGTCAGCATAGTAGACTATTCCGTCCTCTTCGTTGGTGTAATTGTAAATTTCAATTGTGTGATTTTTGATATCATGTTTTTTCACAAACTCCGCCATTTGGGTTAGGTCGTGGCGCTGTGTTGTGAAATTGGAAGGTGTATTTATTTTCACGATCCGTAAAGTGGCACCTAGCATATCCTGCAGCCCTTTGACTTGCTGAATAAATGATTTATTAACCTCATGGAAATTTGAAGCAAAAACTATATCCTTCATATCATCCAGCTTGGCGTGCTGCTTCATGGTGATGACAGGGCAATTTGCAGTTCGAACAACTCTTTCAGCATTAGACCCGACAAACATTTCATCCACACCATCTGAACCTGATGTTCCCATCACCACAAGATCTACTTCTTCTTCCGTGATCTCAGCGGCTAGTTTATGATAGGGACTTCCTAACTCAATTTTTGTGACCACTGGCACAGTAAACTTTCCTTTCGCTATTCGATCTGCAAACTTCTGCTTAGTAAGCTGAATAAGTTTATTGAAATACACTTGCTCCATTGGGTCCATTTGAGTGGCTCCCATGGTCTTAAGTCTGGATTCAGATGGATGATCTATTACATTCAGTAACATGACATCTTTAGCTTTGCTTTTCTCTGCGATTTGCACAGCAAATTCAAGTGCGCAATCGGCAACATCGGAAAAATCGTAAGGAACTAGTATTCTGTTCATATGTATCTCATTAGGGTTACAACTCTAAATTAACGAAATAATTGAGGTTTGCTCTTCCGAAAAACAGAAACAAAGAAAATTTGATCGATTACCCTACGGACAAAGCCAAACCTAAACCAAATAAGAGGGTATACGCTAGGGTCGATAATGCTAGATGCTTGAGGTATGGATCTATCTGTGCCTCTGACTTTCGAAAAACATTCACCGCATTGAATAAAAAAAGTGGCAAAGAAAACATAAAAAGCCAAGAAGACCATTGCAGATCATTCATCAGGTAAAAGCCTACACCTGCAGCAGCGGCTCCTGTAAGTAGAAATATGTGATATATAGACGCCTTGAATTTACCCAAACGTACTGGTATTGACCTTTTCCCCGCGACGGCGTCAGAGGTAATATCACGGATATTATTAACGTTCAAGACCCCCACAGCCAACAGTCCCGAACTTAAGGACGGTAAGATCATTAATGCATTGAAAGACTGAGCAAATAAGAAATAGGTGCCTCCTACTCCTATAAAACCAAAGAAGATCAAAACAAAGAAATCACCCATTCCAGCGTAGCCATATGGACTTTTACCAACCGTATATTTGATAGCTGCCCAAATAGCTGAAATACCAATCAATAGAAAAAGCAGGATTAATTTCCACTGCTCATTGAATACATACAAGATGAGGAAAGTACCGGACAGAAACGATAGCACAGAAAAAAGAACCAATGCATTTTTCATCGTCAAAGCACTAATAACACCACTCTGAACTGCTCTACTAGGTCCTTCTCGATCATCACTGTCTACACCCGATTGTGCGTCACCATAGTCATTGGCCAAATTGGAAAGCACTTGAAGAAACAGGGTGGTTAGCAATGCGAGCATCAAAATAATAGGGTCGAAATACCCTTCATAGTAGGCAAGAAAAGAACCCATAAAAATACTTGAAAACGCAAGTGGCAAAGTTCTCAGCCGAAAAGCTCCAATCCAATGTTTGACGCTACTCATTTTTACATTCGGTCTGGTACATGAATACCCAGCATTCTCATCCCTGACTTAAGTACAGAGGCAGTTACTTTTGAAAGGGCAAGTCTAAAAGACAGCTTAGCATCATCATCTTCATTGAAAATTGATACTTCTTGGTAAAAGCCGTTGTAGTCTTTGGAGACATCGTAGACATATTGTGCCAATATCGCAGGCGAAAAATCAGCGGCGGATGAAGCCACTACATCTCCAAATTTATTCAAAGTCTGGATCAACACTGCCTCCCGAGGATGCAGCGCAAACACCTCTCCACCTACATTGATAGCTTTCCCAAATTGCTCCCCACGTCGGAGGATAGCCGAAATTCGCGCATGTGTATACTGTATAAAAGGCCCTGTGTGGCCTTGAAATTCAATGGACTCTTGCGGGTCAAATAGCATCCGCTTCTTTGGATCGACTTTAAGTAGAAAGTACTTCAAAGCACCAAGGCCAATGGTCTTGAATAAAGTATTGGCTTCCTCTTCAGGCATACCATCTATCTTTCCTAGTTCCCGTGTATGACGCTCGGCTGTATCAAACATCTCCTGCATCAGATCGTCAGCATCGACCACAGTTCCTTCTCTAGATTTCATCTTACCCGATGGTAAATCAACCATTCCGTAAGACAAGTGGTAGAGACCTTCGCTATAGGTTCTGCCTAGTTTTTGCATGATTTTGAACAGTACTTTGAAGTGATAGTCCTGCTCATTACCTACCACATACACTGATTTATCCATAGGGAAATCGGCATATTTAAAATCGCAAGTTCCTATATCCTGAGTCATGTAGACAGAGGTTCCATCCCCTCTTAAGACTAGCTTTTCATCGAGTCCTTCTCCACTAAGATCAATCCATACAGATCGATCGTCTTTCCGAAAAAAGACTTCCTTATCTAATCCCTCATCGATTACATCTTTACCCAGCAGGTACGTCTCTGATTCATGATAGATAGCATCAAATTCAATCCCCATAGTTTGATAGGTATGATTGAAACCATCGTACACCCACCCATTCATTTTGGACCATAGGGCGACAGTATCAGTATCTTTCGCCTCCCATTTTTTCAACATCTCCTGAGCAGCGATCATCAATGGAGCCTTCTTTCCAGCCTCCTCAGCGCTCATGCCGTCATTTACTAGCAGGGCGATCTCTTTCTTCAGTTCCTGATCAAATTTCACATAATACTTCCCTGCTAGGTGGTCGCCTTTGATCCCTGCCGAAGTAGGATCTTCACCTGCACCAAATCGCACATACGCAAGCATGGATTTGCAAATATGAATCCCTCGGTCGTTAACTAGGTTCGTTCTTTTTACTTCATAACCAGCTGCTGTAAGTATTCTAGAAACAGAATCTCCTAAAAAATTATTCCTTAAATGACCTAGGTGCAGCGGTTTATTGGTGTTCGGTGAAGAAAACTCCACCATAACTCTCTGGCCTTTGGGTGGATGAACCCCTATTGCCTCTGTCTCAAAAAGGCCTTTGAGGGCATCTACCCATACTCTATCATTTAGCTCAAGGTTGAGAAACCCTTTGACAACGTTGAAACTTTTAAAGATGCCTTGCTGATCCAACAGAAACTGACCTATACTCTGACCTGTTTGCTCCGGGGACTGTTTAGTCACTCGCGCAAAAGAAAATGTCACGAATGTATGAGAACCCTCAAACTCCTTCCGCGTAGGTTGCAAAGTGATTTGATCAAGAGAAAGATCATGCTGAAAAAGCGAATGAAAAGCAGATTGGATCTGCTCCTTGATAAGTTGGTTTAAATTCATGAATTTGCTTCTAGAAAGTCTTTAGCGTTGGTGTTGGCAAAAATATCTCAGCCATCATACATCTTACTCCACCTCCACCATATTTTTCAATAGTCGGAATAGGCGAATTTAGAATCTGGCCTTGTTTTTCCAGTCCTCGTAATTGCTTGGAAGTAAAAGCTTGATTTGCAGCTTGAGACATTACAATGATTGGCGATCCATTGGCATTACGCACCTGTAGTATGTTCCCTGCAAAATTTTTAACCTGCTGCTCTGAAATTCTGATAATCTCTTTGCCAGTTCGCTTCAAGTTGAATTCTACCTTAGCACGTTCTACGGGGTCATCAATACAATCAAGACAAACAACTGCAAAATTTTCACCGACAGACATCATCACATTTGTATGATAGATAGCCAGTCTTTTTCCATCGACAGTTTGCAGCGCATCGAATGTGACTGGTACGTAGTTTGTCTTGCTGCAGAAATCATTAAGTACTTCAAGCGATGTCCTTTCAGAGATTGCCGCGTAGGCAACTTTGTTAGGACGATCCAAAATCAAGCTACCTGTACCTTCCAAAAACATTCCTGAATTTTCCCAGTCCGAGAAACTGTAAATATTATTAACAACAAATTGTTTTCTTAGCTGCTCTATGATGTCGTCTCGGCGCTCTTTTCTGCGATTTTCGGCAAACATCGGATACTTAATGATCAGACCATCGTCATGCATCGTAAACCAATTATTTGGAAAAATCGAATCTGGCGTCTCACTGGATGTGGTATCAACAAACACTTCAACATGCACTTTATTTAACCTTAGCTTATCAACGAAAAGATCAAACTCTTCCAGCGCATTTTTTTGAATCTGGTCATTGCTGACTCCGTCAACTTCCTGCTGGAAATAGTTGTTAACTGCTGTCTGTTCGTTTCTATGAAACTGAACAGGTTTTACCATGAATATGGAATCTGTAATCTGACTATACATAACTACGCTTTAGCGGTAAAGTGGAACATCTTAACAATCCCTCCATCTTGGAGATCTCGAAATATGATATTTCTTCGACGATAAGTCCTCTTTGTCTCATCTCTTGATTAAGACGGGTAAACGATTTTTCAGAAACAACCACTTTTGGGCTGATTGAAAAAACATTTGAGTTCATGGCATACATTTCCTGCTTTGTGACTTCGATCACTTTGTCTGTTCCAAACTGTGCCATCAACCGATCTGCGTCTTCTTCATATTTAAAACCTCCTCTGTACATAATCGCCATGTCCTCACCTATTGGTTGGAAACAACAGTCTAGATGTAAGGCATTCTCAAAAGGATCTACATCAGATTTTTTAAGCTGATAAGCTTGAACATCCCAATCAGGAAATGACTTCGTCAGGAAGTCAATCGCGGCCCCATTGGTTCGACTGACTTTGTATTGCTGAAAATCCGGTTCCTCTGAGTATCCTGCAAATATTTTTCCATTATATGGCATTATATCACCACCTTCAAGCCTAGCACTTTCATCAACAGTTAGCCTGCTTTTCTCGGGGATTTGATTGATGATATAACGAATACCTTCAATTTCCTTCTCTCTCTCATCTAGAATATGAGGCACAATAAATTGATCTCCTATGACCATCCCGATGTCTCTAGAAAAAACCTGGTTAAGACCAAATATGTTTTCAGGTCGATAAACCTTTACATTGTACTTCAAAAGCACCTCAGAAAATGCTGACATCTCAGTGACTATATCAGACTCTTTCGGAAAGACGCCCTCTTTGATGTGCTGCAATGACTTAGGATCATAAGCAAATGCGGGGTCGGGTGTCCCGCCAAATTCGTTTCCGATTCCAAGGACGACTGCTTCTAGGGGCGCAGTTTCATCCAAAACTTGAATTGGGATCATAATGTCTATTTTTCAAAAGCAAAACTATGAAGATGAAGGACAAAAATATCTGCAGAAAAATCTTTATTTGACTTCTATCTTCATGTCATTCAAAAAGTTTTTTAAGATAATTGCAAAAAATATTACAAATGAAGAGTTACACCGAACTTATTGAACAAACTTTTTACTTCCCAACAAAGGAGTTTAATGTTGATAATAATGAGCTACACTTCCATCAGGTGAATCTGATGGAAATCATTAAAACATATGGCACACCGCTCAAACTGACTTATTTACCTAGGATCAGTCACAATATTCAGTATGCCAAAAAGATATTTGGGGACGCAATCAATAAAGCAAATTATCAAGGGACCTATACGTACTGCTACTGCACCAAGTCGTCTCATTTCCAATTTATTTTAGAGGAAGCACTTAAAAATGATATCCACATCGAGACTTCTTCAGCATTTGATATACCAATTGTAAGGAATCTCTTTGATACTGGGCTGATCACCAAAAAGAACTTTATTATTTGCAATGGCTTTAAACGCCCCTTGTATGTTCAAAATATCGCCGAACTCATCAATAATGGTTTCGAAAACTGCATACCCGTACTCGACAACAAAGATGAACTCAACTATTACGAGGAGCATATCCAACAGTCGTATAAAATAGGCCTCAGAGTCGCTGCGGACGAGGAGCCCAATTTCGCATTCTACACGTCGCGTCTTGGGATCAGATACAACGACATAGTCACCTTCTACAAAGAGAAAATTGAAACAAGTAAGCACGCCAAATTAAAAATGCTTCACTTCTTCATTAACACTGGAATCAAGGATTCCGCCTACTATTGGAGTGAGCTAAGTCGGTTCATGTACATGTACTGCGAATTGAAAAAAATATGCCCTGAGTTAGATTCAGTAGATATCGGAGGTGGCTTCCCTATCATTAACTCCATGCATTTTGAATACGACTACCCATATATGGCTGAGCAGATTGTTGAAAACATAAAATGGATTTGTGAGAAAAATCACGTGCCGGTTCCTAATATTTTCACAGAATTTGGCAGTTATACAGTGGGCGAAAGTGGAGCCACTATCTATTCTGTGCTTGACCAGAAGCTACAAAATGACAAAGAATTATGGTATATGATGGACGGCTCATTCATTACACAATTGCCAGATGTCTGGGGTATGAATGAGAAATTTATCATGATGCCAATTAACCATTGGGACAATCAATACCATAGAGTGAATCTAGGAGGTCTTACTTGCGACAGCATGGATTATTATGATTCTGAAGCGCATATAGGGGAAGTATTCTTACCGAAAATTGACGAGGAAGAGACCTTGTACTTTGGCTTTTTCCATACAGGTGCCTATCAAGAGTCATTAGGCGGATACGGAGGCATTCAACATTGTTTGATCCCTGCACCGAAACATGTGATTCTAAACAGAGATGAAAATGGAGAATTGACACATGAACTTTTTGCAGATGAACAAGATCACGATCACATGATGAAAATATTAGGCTATACTAAGCAGTGATTATCTGACTCAACTGATCCAAACGATCAATCTGATAGTCAGCATAAGCACTTTTGGAAGTTGCCTTCAAGATGGTACTGATGCCTAACTTTCGCGCCGGAATTAGATCTCTTTCCTTATCGCCTATCATCCAAGATATAGCTGGTTTAATCTGGTACTTTGCTATCGCTCGCTCCAGCATTAATGAGTCTGGTTTGCGACTCAATGATTGAGAAAAGTCTTGATGATCTGGGGCAACATAAATATCATCAATCAAATTACCGATTGTAGCTTGTAGATACTCATGGCATGCAAGCACATCACTCATTCCGTAGATACCTTTAGCAATACCTGCTTGGTTGGTTATAATGATAAGTCTGAAATTCAGGTTTTTTAATCGTTGCAACTGCGCCTTCAATCCGTCTACCACTACGAAATCTTCAAGAAGATATGTGTATTGTCCTCTTTCGACATTTATTATACCATCTCTGTCAAGAAATATTGCTTTCATCAAAACACTTTTACCCCAAATATCGGTTATAATAAATAGCTTTATGATCTACCGCAGTTTATCCAGACCCCTATGAATAATAAGCACCTCGTCATCATACCCACCTACAACGAAAAGGAGAACATAAGGGACATTATCAAATCTGTGCTTAGCCTGCCCTTACCGTTTGAAATCCTCATCATAGATGACGGGAGCCCAGATGGAACTGCCGATATCGTTAAGGAATTAAAAGTAGAGAATGAGGGGCGAATCCACATGATTGAGCGCGACGGAAAGCAAGGGCTTGGTACTGCTTACATCGCTGGTTTCAAATATGCAATCAGCTACCAATACGACTACATCTATGAAATGGATGCTGACTTTTCTCATAACCCTGAAGATTTGATGAATTTGTACTCCAATTGTGTACATGAAGGCAATGATATGGCCATAGGTAGTAGATACATTCAAGGTGTCAATGTTGTAAACTGGCCGATCGGCAGAGTCCTTATGTCATACTTCGCTTCTGTATATGTGCGGTTAGTCACAGGTATCCCCGTTCAAGACACCACTGCAGGTTTTAAATGTTACCATCGATCTGTACTCGAAACAATCAATCCTGACAAAATCCATTTTATTGGCTATGCTTTCCAAATAGAGATGAAGTTTAATGCGTGGAAACACGGTTTTAAGATCGGCGAGGTCCCAATCATTTTTACAGACCGCACCAAGGGACAATCAAAAATGAGTGGTGGGATTTTCAGAGAAGCCGTATTCGGAGTGCTAGAAATGAAAATAAAAAGCCTATTCAAGAAATATGAGCCGGCCTATGTCAATCAAAACGTATCGCTTGAATTGGGCGAATTCGTGAAATAATCGAAACAGGGATCAATAAGCTTGCTGCGATAAGAAAGACAAAAAGAAAATTAATCCCTATCACCGCCCACCAATTGAAAGCAATAGGTACGAAGTTCATGTAGTAGTTGGTCGCATCTAAAGGAATGATTTTCAAATAATACTGGATAGAACCTAAACCTAAACCAATCAAGTTGCCGATAAACATCCCTCTGACAACTAATCGATACCCTAAGGAAATAAAAACACCCCGAATCAGCCGGTCAGTCGCTCCCATTGCTTTCATCATCCCTACCATCTGAGTACGCTCCATGATGAGTATGAGTAAGACAGATACCATACTGAAACAAGCCACAATGAGAATCAGTACTAGAAATACTAGGACATTGCGATTAAGAAGTGAGAGCCAGTCAAAAATTTGCATGTACTTATCCTCAGCATTTTCCACATAAAGGTCTACATCTAACTCATTGAACAACCGCTCTTGCAATTCAAAAATATCATCCGACTCGTCGATGAATACTTCAATACCAGTTGCTTGGGCCTCCTTCCAGTCATTGATTCTTCTTAACAAGTTAAGATCTCCGAGGATCAGCTTTTGATCAAATTCTTCGAGACCTGTCTCATAAATACCGACGACTTTAAGTTTCCGAAACCTAGGCGTATTTTGCACAAAATAGATCAGCACTTCATCTCCAACACCTAATTTCAGAAATCGCGACATATGCCGGCTAATGGCAACTTCAGTACTATACTTAATGAAGGGTACTGCAGGTCCTGAAACGTTGGGAAATACCCCTTCGACGATTTGACCATTAAAAAAAGCCGTATCAAAGTGATAATCTATTCCTTTAAAAATCACTCCCTGCACTTCCTCATCGGTTTTCAGCAGAGCAGCTTTGAAGGCAAAAGGCTGCCACCTCTTGATGTAGCCAGTCGTATCCAATTGCGTAGAAAGTTGTTCAGAGATCTCAATTTCAGAATCCTCGTAGGAAGTTGAAACTGTATATTTTGAAATTTGTAAGTGCCCGCTAAAGGCGTACACTTTTTCCTTGATCTTATCTTGAAAACCTCCAAGGACCATAAATGCTAACAACAAAGCAGTAACTCCGACAACGATAGAGATCACGGCTACACGATGAATCGTCGCCGAAAATGATCCTTTGTCTCCCTTACGGATTCGACTTGAAATGAAGTAGGACAGATTCAATATATTGTATCTTTAGCCACAATAATAAATCATTCTCATGAGCAACTTTGCTGCAATATTCTTTTCGTTTTTGTTAGTACTCTCCTGCGCCAACACCAAAGAAGAACAGTTGAAGGAAATCGTACCGGCTGCCAATCGACTAAATAGCTATCTCCAGCAACTTAAAAATAAAAATATAGCCCTAACTGTTAATCACACTTCTATGGTCGGCAAGAGGCACCTAGTAGATACGCTATTAGATTTGGGGATTAATATATCTACAATCATGAGCCCGGAACATGGTTACAGAGGAACAGCAGATGCTGGAGAATTGATAGAGAATCAATCCACAGATAAAATCCCAATCGTCTCTCTGTATGGAAAGAATAAGAAACCGCAGGTAGACCAACTCAAGGACATTGATTTAATGGTTTTTGACATGCAAGATGTAGGAACCCGATTTTACACGTACATCAGCACTATGCATTACATCATGGAAGCCTGTGCGGAAAATAACATTGAAGTACTAATTCTCGACAGGCCTAACCCTAACAGTCAGATCGATGGCCCTGTACTTGATACCGCATACAGATCTTTCGTTGGTATGCATTCTATTCCGGTCTTACATGGCATGACTGTGGGTGAACTCGCTTTGATGATCAATGCAGAAGGCTGGTTAAAAAATGGTATTACATGCAAACTAAAAATCATACCTGTAGGCAATTACAAGCATCAAGCTACCTATAAACTTCCTGTACAGCCCTCTCCAAACCTTCCGAACCAACAGGCCGTAAATTGGTACCCATCCCTCTGCTTCTTTGAGGGCACCACGATGTCCATCGGAAGAGGAACGGATTTTCCATTTCAAGTAGTGGGTCATCCCTCCTACTCTGATACTACATTTTCATTTTTACCTATTTCAAGAAATGGTGCTAAGTATCCAAAGCATCAGGATCAAGTTTGCTACGGAATTGATCTAAGAAAAGTGCAAGCCCCGAAGCAAATCGATCTCCAATTACTGATCGAAATGTATGAAAACAGTGATAAAAACACTTTTTTCAATGCCTATTTTAACACTTTGGCTGGGACAGACGAATTAAGAAATCAGATAGTTGCCGGCTGGACAGTCGAGGAAATAAGAGCTGGTTGGCAGCCAAAACTGGACGC
This sequence comes from Cyclobacteriaceae bacterium, assembly GCA_047627515.1. Lineage (GTDB taxonomy): Bacteria > Bacteroidota > Bacteroidia > Cytophagales > Cyclobacteriaceae > JAYPLE01. The sequence goes on from JBLHTU010000030.1 coordinate 19,901, forward strand.
TTTTAAAGCGAAAAGAAAACAATATCTACTGTATGATTGAATAACCCTTATTTTTTACTCAGCAATAGTGCGAGTCGTCTAGTTTTGCAGCAATGGATACAAAATTGAAAATCGTTTTTATGGGGACACCCGATTTTGCAGCAGCTAGTCTCGAGGCGCTGGTCAAAAACGGTGCAGATATTGTTGGTGTCATTACCGCGCCCGATAAGCCAAAAGGACGTGGTAAAAAATTAGGCACATCCGCTGTGAAAGAGACAGCCCTAGCAAACAGTTTAAGGATTTTACAGCCTACTAACCTCAAAGATGAAGGGTTTATTGAAGAATTGAGATCTCTGGAGGCAGACCTGCAAATAGTGGTAGCCTTCAGAATGCTTCCGGTCATCGTTTGGGACATGCCTCGTTTAGGGTCATTTAACCTACATGCTTCCTTGCTTCCTGCATATAGAGGTGCAGCACCTATAAATTGGGCGATCATCAATGGAGAAAAGGAAACCGGCATTACGACCTTCTTCCTCAAACATGAAATAGACACTGGAAGCATTCTATTTCAGGAAGCGGAAAAAATAAATCCCACTGACTCTGTCGGAGAAGTGTATACGCGTTTAATGAACAAAGGTGCCTCGCTGACCGTAAAGACGCTAAAAGCTATCGAATCTGGACAGTACACAGAAACGCCACAAAGCAACTCAGAAGATCTCAAGCATGCCCCAAAGATTTTTAAAGAGGATTGTCAGATCAACTGGAATCAACCTTCCAATCAGGTATTTAATTTTATTCGTGGACTTTCGCCGTACCCGGCTGCGTGGACAACTATGCATGAAAAACAGATCAAACTTTTCAAAACGGAACTGGTCTCACAAAAGCTGCCAGTTGGTAGTTTCAGGTCTGATGGAAAAACATTTATGCATATAGGCACGCTTGATGGAGCACTCTCAATCCTAGAATTACAACTGGAGGGAAAACGCAAAATAACTATCGATGAAATGCTAAGAGGCTATCAATGGCCCTCAAAAAAGACAATATGAAGATATCAATGATCGCCGCAATGAGTCAAAATCGAGTCATAGGCAAAGACAACGACCTGCCCTGGCATTTACCTGATGATTTTCAGTTCTTCAAAGATCAAACAAAAGGTCACCATGTAATTATGGGCCGGAAAAATCTCGAATCCCTACTACCCAAATTCCGACCGCTGCCGAATCGAACCAATATCGTCTTGACGAGAAATGAGTCTTATCAAGCGGAGGGATGCATTGTGCTCTCTGATCTTTCTAGGGCACTTGATGTTGCGAGAGAAGCGAAAGAAGTAGAAGCATTTATCATCGGCGGAGGCCAGATTTATGAATTGGGTTTGGAGGTATCTGATACGATCTATTTGACGGAAGTCGATGCTACCATCGAGGGCGACACAACTTTCCCTATTTTTGATACCTCTCTTTGGAAAGAAACCAAAAGAATTCACCACGCAAAAGATGAGCGTCATGCGTACTCTTTTGATTTTGTGACGTACGTGAAAGCTTAACTAATGAATCTAGAATCACAGCATAAAATTTTAGCTACGATCCACTTAGTCCGTGGAGTTCTTTTATTGATTTTGCTTGCCATCGGAAAGATAGTTTTCAGTTTAATGTATCCATTTGTGATGCAATCATTGCCTGAAGGTGATGTTTTTGCGAAAACGGTCTTGCTCTGGTTACTAGACGCAGCGAACTGGATCGTCTGGTTGGTCTTTCTGATCACAATCGCCCCTTCTATCGTGGGTGCCATAGCTCTTGTTCAAAAAAAAGAATGGGGTTTGACATTATTATTGATCTCAGGGTGTTTTTCATTACTTAGTTTTCCCATTGGCACTGCACTAGGCGTATACACACTGTGGGTGTTTTTCAAAACGAATGAATCAAGATGAGTATAATCGATAAAAATACTGTGGTATGGATCACAGGCGCCAGTTCGGGAATCGGCGAGGCTATTACAAAAGAAATTGCTGCGAAAGGTGCAAAACTGATCATTTCCTCTCGTCGACAAGAAGAGCTAGACCGTGTCAAAAATAGCTGTCAAACGCCAGCAAATGTTTCAACTTTAATCGTTGACTTATCTGATACATCTGCTCTTCCTGCAAAAGCTAAGGAAGCTGAAGCAATTCATGGAAAAGTAGATATTCTGATCAATAGTGGAGGTATCAGCCAACGAGACAAAGCGATTAATACAAGTTTAGAGGTTGACAGACGTTTAATGGAAGTGAACTACTTCGGATCTATCACATTGTCTAAGGCATTGACAAAAGGCATGATGGAAAAAAAATCTGGTCATCATGTTGTAATTACGTCTGCTGTAGGAATCATCAGTACACCTTTGCGATCTGCCTATGCTGCTAGCAAACATGCTTTGCACGGATTTTACGATGCTTTACGTGCTGAGCATCATTCTGATGGTATCAAAGTAACCATCGCACTACCAGGCTTTATTAAGACTAATATTTCCATGAATGCGTTGACAGGTGATGGTACAAAGCAAGGGACCATGGACAACGCTCAGGCCAATGGAATGTCTGCTGAAACTTGTGCACACAAGATCATCAGAGCAGTTGAAAAAAATACTGAGGAAATCTACATTGGAGGAATAAAAGAAAAGGCAGGGATTTACATAAAGCGATTTTTTCCAGGACTTTTTTCGAGATTAGTTCGCAAGATGGCTGTGACTTAATTCAGAATGAAAAGTAGCAGCTTCCTTTCATTCATATTTTTCGTTCTGTCTACGTTGAGTGGTCTATTACTTAGTGGACAAACTACGGAGCAACCTGCTGCGCCATCTACTCGAGTAGTTATAAAATTCGCCAACCAACAAGCTGTACAGGCTACCTCAAAAGATTTCTCCTTAAAATCACTCAAGCGTACCGTCGCACCGCAAAACGCAAGACCGCCTGCTAAGCAAACTCTGCAAGAACCAGTTTCTAGTCTTCTGGATAATATATTCTGGATCGATGTCCCCGCCTCCTATTCTTTAAAGGCCTTTTGTGATTCACTCAGCTCCATCAAGGGCGTAGTGTATGTGGAGCCAGAGCACCAAGAGTCATTGCTATATATACCTAACGATCCCGCAGCTAGAGTGGGCGGTGAACAAGATTACCTTCAAGTGATCAAAGCATATGCAGGATGGGAGATTACGCGTGGAGATTCGAATATTATCATTGGCATCATCGATACAGGCATAGACCTTGACCAGGAAGACCTTCAACAATCTATCTTTACTTCCACAGATATAATCAACGGGATTGATGATGATAATAATGGCTATATCGATGACTACTATGGGTACGACTTTGCCAATAATGATAATGACCCTTTTGCAGATAATGATGTCCATGGCACACGAGTAGCAGGCATCTCAGGAGCTGATACTGACAATGGTACTGGAATAGCTGGATTAGGTTTCAACAGTAAAATAAGAGCACTCAAAATCTTCAATTCACTCAATAATTTTTCTGGCGGTAGCTACGAAGCCATCCTCTATGCTGCCGACAATGGATATGACGTCGTGAATCTTTCTTGGGGATCTATCGATTCCTACTCTCAATTCAATCAAGATGTTATCAATTATGCTGTCTTAGAGAAGGATCTGGTAGTGGTAGCCGCAGCGGGAAACACTCCTGGAAATATAGCATTCTACCCGGCTGCTTATGACAACGTACTTTCGGTCGCCGCTACAAATTTAGATGACAGTAAAGCTTCATTCAGTTCTTATCATCCGACTGTCGATCTAGCAGCTCCAGGAGTAAATATTTACACCACCATCAATAGCGGTTATGGACAAGATAACGGCTCCTCTTATGCGGCTCCAATGGTAGCCGGTGCTGCTGCACTACTGAAAGCTCACAGGCCAAACTTAAATGCTGTTCAATTAATGGAATACCTCCGATCCACAGCGGACCCTATTTACGAGGTGAGTGACAATTCCCAATATGTGGGTAGACTAGGACGAGGTCGACTCAATATTGAGCGAGCATTGACAGCCACTAACCCCGTGTCAATGCATTCAACTTTGTCGTCTTTTTCATCCGCTTACGACCAGCTTTACTTTGGAGATACAGTGACAATTTATCTATCTGTAGAAAATATTCTTAGCCCCGTCTATGAAGCAAAAGCTATTTTGACTTCGCAAAGCGTCTATGCTCAGATAATAGATGACAGCTATGATATTGGTTTCTTAGCAACGAGCGAAAGCGAGTTAATTGGTCCCTTTTCATTTGTCATTGCCGAAGATGCTCCAGTAAATACAAAACTGGATTTTGTTCTCACTTTATCGGACGCAGATCGATATGAAGACTTTCACTTGTACAGTTTTGAAACAGCTCCTGGCTATGTAAACCTGACAAATGGAACAATGGTGCTCACTGTAGATCAAGACGGTGATCTTGGCTATGCGGCCGATGGTTATCTGGAAGGTTTAGGTTTCATTAAAGATGATGTTCAGCTAGCAAAAAATATTGGGTTTTTTGTCGCGATAGGCGACACACTACTTATTGATAATATCAACAATACAAGTAAAAGGGATAGTGATTTCATCTCTCTGAGCCAATTGAGACCTAACACTAACAGAGATGATACTAGATACACTTACCATCAATTTACCGACAGCAGCCAGTCGTTCATCAAAGTAGAACAAACGACCATCGTATGGAAAAAAACGCCTACTCAAGTAGCTGCCATCTTATATCGAATGACCAATATAAATGCTGATACAATCTTTGGGCTTACCAATGGCCTCTATATTGATTACGACTTGGGTAGTCCCAATCTTAACTCATCAAGATTTGACCAGCTAAAAACCATCATCAGTTCTGACGGTAGCTCTTCCGCAGCTTTAAGAGCGATCTCCCCTGAAAATCAACTCCAGCGTTTGATTGCATTAGATAATGCTGAAATTTCAGATTCCATAAAGCTGAGTTGGATCACTTCGGACTTCATTGACTCTCTCGGATACGATTCGCTTCAAAATACTGCCTTAATGATAGGGAATAGCACTTCATTTCTATCTCCAGGCCAATCAGTGAGCTACACCTACCTAATCGGAGGGGCAAATCAGGATTCAACCCTGATGGCGCAACTAGATAGTGCCGAAGTTAATCTGCAGATTTTTGCTTCGAATCCACCCATTTCAAAACAGTATACCGTCTGCGCTGGCGGTTCATTGTTGTTGGTGCCAGATTTAGGAATCGACTACTTCTACTTCAGTGATCCTTTTGCGCAAGACACTTTAGCTGTAAATGACTCACTATTGGTTGCAAATGTGAGCACTGACACTTTGATCTACGGTTCAAGGAAAAATGATATTGGTAGCGATGCGATCTTTGCTTTTGCAATTGACCTGATAGAAAATATAGCGGATTTCGAGTTACCGGCAGACACCATCTTCCTTGGAGACGTTCTTTCCAATCGCGTCGCTTTAATCGATAAGAGCGTGCAACCTATTTCATGGTTTTGGGATTTTGGTAACGGTTCGCAAGCAAGTGGCCTTTCCAATCCCACACCTGTATTCAATGATCTGGGATCTTATGAGGTATCCTTGACAATTACCACTGAGCAAGGCTGCTCTGATACCATTACTAAAACGCTTGTAATTGCCGCCCGTCCAGAATCAGTACCTTTTGACCAAGTTGGATTTTGCCCTAACGAAACACTGACAATTAACACGGGAAACACGTTAGGCATATATGTTATTGAGAGCGCGATAGAACCAGTCCTCGTTACCAACATCTTTACTTTGGCCGGTTTGTCATCAGATACAATTTTGTACATAAGTCAATTTGTAGATGGTATAGAAAGTGCAAAGAAGGAAATACAGATCACCAAGAATCTCGTTGATCTCGACTTCCAGTACACACCACAATCAGACTCTCTATTTGGGTTTTATGCGACTTTCGAAATGATGGCTAATAATTTCAGCTCTGTTGAATGGACACTCGATAGTTCAGTCGTTTCCCAGCTCACCCCTGTTGATTTTGAAATCACTAATGATACGGCTTCTCTCTTTCTAAACATAGAGACAACAGAAGGTTGCTTAGCCAGCCTTGAAGAAACGCTGATTTTCTCTAGTTCCATAACACCACTCATCGAGCCAAAATCAATCTGTCAAGGAGATGAATTTCAATTCTCATTCCAAGATGGCAGTCTTTTTGGGGTATTTACTGATTCGTCTTACAGCTCCGTGGTTGCAAAAACCACATTATTTACTTTCCCCGGTCTTTTTATGGATACGACCCTCTACATCGCCGCACTCAATGAGATTCTTCCTGGGGACTTGAAGCCAATACAGATTCAAGTTGTGGATTACCAATTTGAGATCGTCGCTACAGCAGATACCATTTACTTGAATCAAGGTAGATCCATCGGTTTCAGCGTTTCGATGGAAAGTGCAGCAGTGCTTTGGTTCATTGATAGCGTTTTTGAAACCAGTGATATTGCACCGACCCTGTTTTTCAGTACGCCTGGTACGCATCAAGTAATTGCAGAAGGTACTCATCCAATAGGCTGTGAATACAGAGACACCCTTACTATTGAGGTCATTGCGGAGTTCATTGAACCATTATCCCTTGCTAGAAATAAACTTCCGGTTCTGTATCCAATTCCAACTACAGATAGCTGGCATATCGATGCTTCTCAAGTGTACACTTCCGTAGCAGTTTCAAATATGGCTGGAAAATCGTTCGGTACAATCGAAGTAATTGATCATTCGATTGATGCAAGAAGTCTTCCTCCTGGACTCTATATACTCTCATTTCTCGGCTCCTCTGGTGCGAAATACCAAGTAAAAGCCATCAAGCAATAACCCATTCATAAAACATGGTTTTGAAGATGGCTGATGATTCACTAAATCACTTCAAAATCTATCCTATGAAATACTTTGTTTTTAGTCTCGTGGTTTCGTTTTTGATTCCGACAACCTTCGCCCAATCCTATTTTCCTCCGAAAAACACTTGGGAAACCAAGTCACCGCAAGAAATGGGACTCAATGAAAGCAGACTATCAGAAGCTGTGGCTTTTGCTGAATCTAATGAGTACTCTGGGGCCAAAGACTTGAGGATTGCCATTTTGAAAGGCTTTGAAAGGGAACCCTATCATGAAATACTTGGGCCAACTAAAAAACGAGGAGGACCTAGTGGTCTAATCATCAAAAACGGTTACATAGTCGCTGAATGGGGAGACCCTGAACGGGTGGATATGACATTTAGTGTCACAAAGAGTTACCTATCCACATTGGCTGGAGTAGCTATGGATCAGAAGCTAATCAAGCAAGTGAATCAACCAGTCGCTGAATATGTCTGGGACGGAACATTTGGCGGACCTCATAATCAATCAATCACTTGGCATCACTTACTCACCCAATCCTCCGCATGGTCTGGTACCCTTTTCGGCATCAAAGACTGGGCAGATCGGCCACCACAAGAAGGAAACGTAGATGATTGGAAATTTGAAGCACCTAACCAATCAGGTACGGTCATGGAGTACAACGATGTCAGAGTAAATGTACTTGCCTACTCACTCCTTCAGATCTGGAGAAAGCCCCTCCCAATGGTCTTGAAAGAGCAAGTGATGGACCCTATTGATGCAAGTACTACTTGGAGATGGTTTGGTTATAAAGATGCTTGGGTAACGGTAGATGGCATGCAAATGAAATCGGTTACTGGAGGTGGCCATTCTGGAGCTGGAATCTTCATCAACTCGTATGATCATGCAAGATTTGGCCTTTTATTTCTTAACAATGGAAAATGGAAAGATCAGCAGATCATCTCTGAAGAATGGATCAGCAAAGCAAGAACTCCTTCCGAAGCCATGGAGAGCTATGGATATATGTGGTGGCTTAATAAAGGTCCAAGAAAGTGGGAACAAGTAGAGGATGAATCCATTTTCTACGCAGCAGGTTTTGGAGGGAATTTCATAGTTGTAGATCAGTCAAATGATCTAGTCATTGTAACTCGATGGTTAGAACCCTCGCAAATCGGTGAATTTGTCGCCAAAGTATTGGCGGCAAAAAAATGAATCAAATAATTGTCTTTTAGTCAATGGCTAGCATTTTCGGCCTATGCGGATGTATCAATGAAATACAGTGCATGCACTTGAGTCCTACACGATTTCCAGACAGCTTATCCACAGCTTCAATAATTTCTCTTTACGATTAAGTCGCT
>JBLHTU010000031.1:0-27720 GCA_047627515.1 Cyclobacteriaceae bacterium
TTTTAGTCCTTCTACAATCTGATTGAATTTTGTGTCGAACTTAGATAGTCGGGTGATATAAGCCTCCACGTCACTCTTATCTCTGAGTTTGTGCGAACTTTCCATCATACTTGGAAGATTACTTTGTACACCGAACATCTGATTCACGGGATATCCATGATAAAAAAACTGCTCACCCTCGATTTCTTTTGCTAGATACCAGCCAAGTATTTGCGTGTTTAATTTGTTCGCTTCGGACTGACTTTCAAAGTCATAACTGAGCAATGTTTCGTAGTTGGATCTGACTCGGGCCATTTCCTCCTGATTTTTCTGATCTGAGGCATCGCTTAGGTCATCCTTGTAGATGTCATACAGGACAGGTATACCTAATTGCGTGACAAGCTCAGGGTCGGAGAGGGCAAACTCGATAAATACCTTATCGTAGAAATGGCTGATATTGAAGGGTCGAAACCAGATAAGATTGACGACCCAAAAGGTGCCGACTAAGAGGAGTGTAAGAAGAGTTCTTGAAGTCCAGAATTTCCAACTGCGTTTTTTCGCCATGATTAAGTTGCCTGTTTGGGAATGTTACTATGCAATGATCAGGTTTTTTATTAATCATCCCAAATACTAGAAAAACTTCTCCGAGTTCAGCGTTATGTGTATGAGGATCTCCCGTTCACTTTTACATAGTAAGTCTCCGGTCCATCTTATTGTCTGGCTTGTTTTTTCAGTATTTTGACCATCCTAGTATTAATGATTTCTGACAAGTTCCAATTGTACAGTTTTGAATCGGTGGTGCTATAAAATTCAATAGTCACCGCATCAAGGTCGTTGTGATACTTAGCGAAACTCTGATAGCCCGGGACCCAGCCACCATGCTCATACTTATAGATAGAAGAATAGATTTCCTGCTCTCCCGGCGCAAACAATGATCCATCATTTAGTGCTCTGAGGAATGTGCCTACGTCTTGTGCCGTAGCGACCATGCCGTGTTCGTCTGCCTTCAAATCAAAAGGATGTCCTACGTGATAACCACTCATTACATCATCCATATTGACTGCATCTAGCGAGCCGAAGGTATGGTTTAGCTGAAGTGGCACTAGAATTTCTTCCTCAATGAATTGAAAGTTGTCATAGCCCAGTTCATTGTCCATGATCTTGTTGATTAACAAATAATTCGTATTACAATATTCATATCCATCACCGGGTTCAAAGTTGGCCGGCAGGCCTGCTATCAACGCAAGGCTTTCTTCGTAGGCCTCCGTAGGGGCAGCCCAAAAATTAGGCGCATCTGTAAAATTGGGAATGCCACTCCTGTGCTGTATCATTAGACTCAAGGTGATCTTGTCTGCGTTTTCAATTTTGCCCACTAGGTCTGGTAGATAATCAGCGACGGTTTTATCTAGCGAGAGACGGCCATCACTTACTAATTTGGTCACAGCCACTACATCATATAGTTTGCTGATACTTGCAATCTTGAATAAAGCTTGTGGTTTGGTAGGTATCTTCTCTGCTCGATCATGCCACCCGGCCGTGATGTGCTGAGGAGGTTCTCCTGCTTGATCAACATATACAATCAGTCCATCAAAACCATAACCAATGGCTTCCTCAGCTTGCTCTTGTAGCGTATCAGGCAGTGGTAAGATCCAAGCTTTGACTAGGATCCACGGTACAAAATATAAGGAAATGACGGTTCCGAGGAGCAGCAAGATTCGGACAATCGTTATTTTTAATTTCTTCGTCATAAGCTTTCAAAAAGGTTAGCGTACATGTGGTGCTTCCTCATAATGGCAAGATCCAATATACATGTTTAATGGCCTCCCCCTTAATTTGAAATGCGAACTATTTCCCCATTCGATGCATTTGAATTGGTTCTTTCAATCAATGCGATGATGTCCATGCTTGGCAATCGCTTAATTGGAGTGAGGGATCACGTAGTTCTCTCAAAGAAATAACCTTATTTAAATAAAAAAATGGTTCGAGTCTGCTCCCAGACCGCTATTGCTTTTATACATTCTTGAAGCGATTTTTTTAAACTTTGACTACTAATTTCCCTTTGGCTTTATTGGCCTCCATGTACTCATGAGCTTCTGCAAGCTCTTCCAATCGAAAGACTTTGTCAATATTTAATTTGATACTTCCATTTTCTACTTCATCAATAAATTCCTGTAGCAATTCTTTAGAGAGATTTTGTGATTCCCCCATATACACAGTGAGTCTACCCAATGATGGAATGTCTCCCATAGGGGTGAACTCTTTTATTGTCCATTCACTCCCTAATATTCCGGTCATACAGACCGTTCCTTTTGGAGCAATACATTGCAGAGAATCCTTCAATGTTCTGGTTCCTATCAATTCAAGTACCTTATTCACTCCCATTGGATAGATGTCCCTGACTTGTTCTTTTACAGTTCCATTATCGATAATAACATGGTCGACGCCATTATTAAGTAGCGCTTGTTTCTTCTCTGAATTTCTGGTAGTCGAAAGCACGGTCAATCCTTTAGCTTTGGCGAGTTGACAAGACAACATTCCTATTGAAGAAGTGCCTCCCCTTATTAGCAATGTTTCATTCTTTTCAATTTCCAATGCCTGATTGAGTGATCCAGACACAGTTTGAAACATTTCTGGAATTGCTCCAAGTATCTCCCAATCTAAAGTGCTTTCAAAAGGAAATATTATTTCTAAAGGCGCCAAGGTGTATTCAGCATAGCCCCCATCAAAGAATCTCCCCATTCCGCCCATTATAGCAGCTACTTGCTGTCCTTTCTTATAAGTGCTTGATGGGTCTTCTTCCACAATTCCAACGCATTCAATACCTTGTATTCTAGGAAACTCAACACCTGGAGAATCTCCTTTCCTAGTGAAAAGCTCCGATCTGTTGAGGCCGAATGCTTTGACCTTTATGAGCACCCAACCTGATTTAACATCTTGTAAGGGCACTTCTTGAAACTTTATGACATCAGGATTGCCTGCATTGACTGTTACAGCTGCTTTCATAGTTATTGTTTTGGTTCAGTCTTATTAAACATGTAACGAGCTATTTTCCATTCTCCATCAACTTTTTCGAATACGAAAAGCTCTCGGTTTGCTTCAGGAGCTTCGATTCCAGTCGAGTGAATTTTAATCGTTCCTTTTGAACTGGTTATGGCAAAAGCCATATTTCCTTCAACTACTATTTCCTCAATGAAAAACTCAATATTCAATTGAATTTGAGAGAAGACAAATTCATAAGATTTTAAAATACCTTCAGAGCCTATTCCGGAAGGAGCCTCAGTGGGCATGAATATTCCGTCCTTCGTGTATAGACTTTGGGCAAGTTTTGCATCAGCAGTATTCAATGATTTTTTATACTCACTTAGTAATTCTTCTATTTTTTGTTTTTCTTCTTTTTGCATGATTTCTGTTTTTTCAGTTGAACTGTTACTCGATTCTTGATTGCTTGTTTCGCCACAAGAGGTCATTAGAAAAATGGCAACTATGGGCATTAGAACTTTCTTCATTTCTTTTCGATTTTGTTTAAACAAAGGTCAAGTAATAGAAGCACGCGTACCCATAAGGTACATTAAGAAAGAAGCCTAAGGTAAATTAAGAAGAGACCAATCTTTTGCGAATGGTACTCAGGAATTCCGGCGTTACGCCCAGGTAGGAGGCTATTTGAATGTTGGAAATGCGATTAAAGAGATGAGGGTAGCGTGCCATAAAATCAAGATATCGTTCTTCGGCCGTTGAACTGATATTCTGCAAAACTCTTCGTTGAGTGCTTACCAAAGCGTTTTCGGTAATTACTCTAAAAATCCTATTGAATTTTGGATACTCTACAAACAACTTTAGTTGGTCTTCTTTATTGATTTGTAGAATTACTGAGTTTTCGATGGCTTCAATATATAGTTTGCTCGGCTGTTCAGTATGAAAGCTGCTGATATCACCTATCCACCAATTTTCTATGGCAAACTGAAGATTATGCTCTTTAGCGTTTGTATCAACCATGTACATCTTGAAGCATCCTTCCATCACGAACGTGTTGAGTTTACAAACATCCCCTTCTTGGAGAATAAATTGCCTTCGTTTAACTCTTCGTTCCTTGAAAACCGTCTCCACGATAGACTTTTCTTCTTCATTCAAAGGAAGGAGATCATTGAAATATTCTATGAGTGGGTTTTTCTCCATGCTAATTCGCCGTAACTACTACCTATCAGGCAGTATGTCCGCCAGCTGTTAAGTTGCTTAAAAATAGCTTATCTGTCGCATCCAGCAAGAGGAGCGTGGCGCAAAGCTTTGCAACCACCTTATTGATTCGTTTTTGAGTTGGTTGCGGTGCAGCGCTTTGGTTTAATCTAAATGGAACCATTATCATGTCGAGGTGAGGATCTCTGAAATCTAGCTATGCACTAACGCCCGTATAGAACGCTGTGCCTATCCGGTGCTTAATGGCGATGAAAGTAGTATTTTCTGTGTATCCTTCCAAGTAGCGAAGAACTTAGCGACAACCTTTCTGCGTCATCACTTGCCGGAACCCGCGTGAAGGCCACTCACAACAAAAAGATTCAGGAAGGCCTGCTTAATTCGCCGAGAAAACATAAAACACCGAAGATACGGACGAGTTGCCTTTACTCAAATAAATGTGAGTAAAGGCATGCGTTTCTATACCATATTGGCTGCTGTGTTTTTTATTCTCTCATTCATTTTTTGCGAGGCCAAAAAACGAAGCAAAAAACCGTGGAAATAGCGCGCGCTATTTCCACGTAGAAAAATCTAACCCCGCTGCACTGTCACGCACCGTCACGCAATTTTTCCGAGCCATCTATGAGTTTTAGTTCGTTGTCAGAAACGATAATTTTCAAATCTTGCATACCACCGTTTCGGTGTCCATCGATAAAGAATTCATTATCTCCGATAGGTATTAAAACAACCTTTGATACATTGCTGGTTTTAACCGCATCATCCATAAACATTCCTTGTATTTTGTTAGCTGCATTAAAACTTATAACCAAGCCAATGTCCAAAGTTTCAAAATGAAACCTAACATGCACATTTTCAACTTCATCGCCCTCAATTTTATAAATGTTATAAGAGCGGAATTCTCCTGCATGGTTTATGAAATTGGCCCACATTACTTTTAATTGATCTTGACCTTGTTGAGTGCCTAAAAAACCTTTCATTTGCTCATTGCCATGTTCTGCAAGACCATCAAATTGTTGGGTACTAAAGGCTTTGGCAAAAAGCAATGCTATTTCACTCGCCTTGTTACTTTCCTTCGCATCTCTTGAAAAAGCATAGGTGAATACTGACCAATCCTCTTTTTCTGGAGTTTCTAAATAGTAGGTATTGTTTTCACTTTTCAAGACTACAGAATGTTGATCATCTAACTGAAATGTTTTGCTTACATTGTTGTAAATCCGTTTGCTTTTTATTGGTAGGGGCATAAGCTTGATGGGTTTACCATGTAGCAGAGCTATTATTTTATCAGTAATTTCCCCATCAACGTATGAAATTTCACCTTGAAATTCATCTGCCACAGGATTAGCAGAAGTAGCATTAGAAAGGATAATTATTTTTATGTCTTTTTCTGGAAGTGATCCCATCATAGAAGCATACCCAGGAAGTAAACCACTATTATAAATCCATTTTTGGCCTTCCTTTTGATCAATCACCCAACCCAAACCAGAAACCATATTATTCACACCCATTTCTTGTGTGACGTTATATAGTTTATTTACTGAAGCTTGTTTTAATAGTGTCCCATCTTCAAGGGCCTGCATAAAACGATATAAATCGGTGGTTGTGGAGTTTAGATCTGCAGCTCCTTTAAGCCAGGATGAATGGAAAGGAGGTTGATTTTTTTTCATGTCATCCATTCCCAACCCAAAATAGGGATATGCTCTTTGCCCTAATTTACTAGATGAAATAGAAGATGTGTTTTTCATCCCGGCAGGTTTGAAAACAGTCTGCTCCATAAAACCTTCATAGGTCAGTCCACTGACCTTTTCTATAATGCTGGCTAAAAGCAGGTAGCCGAAATTGTTATATTCATACGCGGTACCAGGCTCGAAATTCAATTTTGATTTTTTGAATTTATCCAAGAGGGAATCAAGAGTCACTTCGTGTATGTCTGGCATTAGACCGTTTCCAGCATCATCTATTCTGCCAATATTAGCTTGAATTCCAGAGCTGTTGTTCAATAAATGTTGAATGGTAATCTGCCCTGAATACTCCTGTATAAAATTCGGAAAGAAGGAGGAAAGAGGAGTCTCTAACATCAACTTTCCGTCTTCAATTAACTTCATAATCCCTACAGCAGTTAATGATTTTGTAAGTGATGCGATACCAAATACCGACCCCTGACTATTTTCTCTATTTCCTCCTAAATCAGCATATCCGAAGCTTTCTTGATAGATAATCTTATTGTTTTCACTAATAAGAACGTTTCCAACAAAGCGGTTGTAGTGTGTGTAACTTTCAAATAATTGGTCAATTTTTATTTTTAATGCTTGGTTAGGTTTTGCTTGTCCAAAGGAGTTGTATCCTGAGATCAAAATGAATATGATGGCTGTTAATTTTTTCATGGTAGTGATTTATTTTTGGCGTGCATTTAACTGTTGTTGCTATAGTTTCCTCCTTTATAAGCATTTTTGGATAACTACTTGAAACAACATTAAAGCAGGTAGATAGCAACTAAAAATTAATGTGACTGTCGCACCATTTGCAGTGATAAACCCATCTAAATATGTTAAAACTGTAAAAATCACAGAATAACACCCTTTCGTCACCGGTATAGCGTAATCCGTCCCATGGGTAATTCTATATCATTTTAATTGCCTTTATTCACCTTGGAAACACGTGAACGGAATGAAAAGGAAATCAGAGATTATATTCCATATTTTAATATGGGGAATAGGGTACTTTTTAATTTTGTATGGAACTTCTACAATTGGAGATTTCAGGAAAGATACTGGCCCATATTGGATTCCATTATTATTTGGAATGCTAATGAACCAAACCGTTTTTTACACTACTGCATTTTATCTTGTTCCAAAATTTTTACGTCTAAAAAAGACAAAAAAGTTAATTATATTAATTGCGGTAGGCCTTATTGCCATTTCGCTAGTTGAGAGTTTTGTTGATTATAGTTATCTGGTAAATTTCTTCTCTTCTGAGAGCGAGTCTTTTATCGTATATTTTTCATACAACATATTTGTTGGGTTCATCATATTATTAGTGGCTTTATCCTATGCTTTATTTAAGTATTGGATGCAAAATGAAAAGATGAAAAGAATATTGCTTGAAGAAAAATTATCCACGGAAATGGCATTTTTGAAATCAAGAATAAACCCCCACTTTTTGTTTAATGTACTAAATAGTTTTTATGCCAAATCCTTAAAACACAATGTGCCCGAATTGGCAGATGGAATTGCTAAGTTGGCCGAACTAATGCGTTACATGGTTTATGAAACAAATGAAGATAAGGTAGTACTAGATAAGGAGATTCACCATCTTAAAAATTTCATTCAGGTGTATCAATTGCGAATTGCAGAAGAAGATGATGTATTCATAAATTTCGCTATGAAGGGCAATGTAAAAGCAGTTAAAATTAGTCCCATGCTACTTATACCTTTTGTGGAAAATGCCATTAAGCATGGGATTGAACCTAATACAAAATCTGTCATCGATATTTCACTGGAAGTCAGACAAAATGAGTTGCTTTTCAAGGTCTCAAATACAATACATAAGGCGATGAATGGAATTGCTGATGAATCGTCTGGATTCGGACTTGATAATTTAAAAAAGCGACTTTCCATACTCTACCCAAATGTGCATACATTAGAAACAAGAGAAGAAAATGGATACTTTAGATCGTTTCTAAGTTTGCAACTTGATTCTATATCATGATAAAATACGTAATTATTGATGATGAGCCTGCAGCTATTGAAGTGCTTCAATTTCATTTAAACAAAATCCCTTCCATGGATCTAAAAGCTACTTTTAGAGATCCGATTGAAGGGCTTGACTATCTTCAGCAATATGAAATAGACCTTATTTTCCTGGACATCAATATGCCGAAAGTATCAGGTATAAGTTTTCCAAAATTTTTACAAAACCCCCCATTAATTATTTTCACAACTGCCTATTCAGAATATGCGCTAGAAAGCTATGAGCTTGAAGCGGTGGACTATCTATTAAAACCAATAGCGTTTGATCGGTTACTTCAAGCAGTAATGAAGGTGAAACAAGTTTTAAATCAAGATAAAGCAGGCGCAACTACAGGTGCTGAAACACCAAATGAAATTTCTGAACAAACAGTTTTTATCAAAAGCGGATCAGAATTTCATCAATTACCCATTCAAAATATTAGATACATAGAAAGTGATGGTAATTATGTGACATTTAATACGGCCAGGCGGGCCATTCTAGCTCGTTATAAACTATCAGAAGTATTAGAATTTCTGCCTAAGAAGTACTTTGTGAGAATCCATCGTTCCTATATTGTAGCACTAAGACATATAGAAACTATTAAAAAAAATTGCGTAATTATAGATAAGAAAGAGATTCCTATAAGTACTAATTATAGAGATGGTTTTTTAACTATGATAGAAAATATGGGCAATTAATATTTTAGTGGTTGTAATAACTACGAGTAGATGCATCAAGGTTCCGGTTCAAATAGTAGCTCAACTTCTTTATTCAGGCAACTGCTTCTGAGGATTCACCGGATACTGAAAACAACCTCATTTGGGATAAAATTTCCTGATTTTAACCCTAAAAATAAATGGTACCGTTTCAGCTAAAATGCGTAAAAACTGTTTGGTAGGTTAGGTTATGTATTTTAGCTTTTGTTCGCTATTCGTTTTTTTAATCAAATTTTTTATCAATGAATTTTGAATTTAAAAGTCTGGCTACCGCCATATAATTAGGTTTGAAGTATATTTTATCTCCAACGCTATATTTTTTCCCCCCTTCTTTAGTTGTATTTGTGCCAATGTCGACAACCAGCATATCAGAGGTTATTCCAACGTATTCTAATTCTTTGTCTATAAATTCAATATCGTTTTGATCAATATCCAATAAACCGAAATCAAGAATAGCTTTAATTGAAGTTTGATTAACATCCTCCTGATCGAAATCTGCAGATTGTCCAACATTACCATGACTTATTATGCCATCAGGCACAATTTTTTTTTCTTCGAGTTCAATGATGTTGGCGCAGAATTCAAAGGTGTCTGTTGAAAGTTCTTTAAATTGTTTGTTGTCCAAAGGGCTAATTCCAAAAAATATAGCTTCCCCAACTCGAAAGTGATTTATATCTTTTGGGATTGTATTGTTTTCAATAAGGGGCAAGGTGATGGACGTACCACCAGAAACATATTTCAAATCCTTATTGAATTTTACAGAAATGAGTTCTTCATAGAGAGAGAGTTGTAATAATTTATCATAAGACGGTTCAACCCCATGCATACAACCCAAATTTGACCCAATACCTATCACTTCTATATTGGAAAGTTGAAATACACTTTCATAAAAATTCATTAATTCAGTTCTTTTTACACCTTCACGTAGTTCACCTAGTTCCACCATTATTATTATTTGATGAATTTTGTCAACCTTTTTAGCGGCTTTATTTAAAGCCACAATAGTGCTATAGGAGCTGTTCAGAGAAATATTTGCATACTTTACAATATCATCTGCATATATTTTAGCAGGAGGCTTAATATAGATTGTTTGCATTTTAGGGTTAACTGCTCTCAAATTTTTTAAGCTAGTTATCCTAGAGTCTCCTATAGAATCTATTTTTTCTATGATTTCATCTGTAAGCAAGTGAGAAAGAAATTCTTTGTCTCCCGAAAAAACTTTTATAATTAAACTCCAAGTAATATTATGAGAATCAAAATACGCACTTAAATACTTAATATTATCTTGAATCTTCTTTGTGTGAATTATTAACTCAGCCATAATCTATTTCTTTAATCTCATTTCTAGATACGGATTAGAAAATCCAAATTTTTCATAGAGGTGTCTTGCAGGGTTGTTTGCGTCAACATGAAGAGCAATATCCCCTTTTGAGTGATCAATGACTTTTTCCATTAAAGTTTTTCCTAGTCCTTTTCCACGGTATTCTTTGTGGGTAGCAATGTAAACAAGAATGTTTTCAGGGATATATCCTCCCATTCCTGTCTCATTAATTACAGTTGATCCGACAATTACATCGTTATCCATTAAAAGCATTGTGAATCCACCAAAAGAGGTAAATTCCTTTATTGAGTATTCAATAGCTTTTTTAATATCGCTTTTAGAGTCTCCGTATTGTTCAAGATTATCAAATAAGAAATCAACTATTTCATTTTTTTCTAATTCACTTGGTTTGTTAAAAGGGTCAAAGATCTTAGCTACTATCATATAATTGCTTTGTTTACAGACAGTATACCAAATTTTATAGGATAACCAAGCTATATTCGGAGTTTTAAAGACAGCCAACAACCGAATAAGTGACGTTATGTCCCTGGCCGGACGCTTCATATCCGCCTTATAGTCGGATTTCTATTTATTTTTTTTTTAACGAGTTGATTTTCAGTTGTCTACCCGATTATAAACTTTTGTAATTGATTGTAACCGTTTAGCGACGGTACTATGTGCCACTTAAGATAGCTGTTACTGGTAATATCATTTAATTGGATGCTGGCCTAGGTTGGAAACCCTTCATGGATTGGTAGATCGTGGCTGCTAGTTTCTAGGGGGGATCAAAGAAATAAAAGCAATTCGATCAATAAACGATCATTCTTTTTTAAAAGTTTGAACATATAAGGCCTAGTTCACAAAGCTTCATAATGATTTCATTTGCTGTGCTTTTTTGAAGGTATATCAAATGATATCATAGCTTGTCGATTCCTCTTTTTGTGCTATAGCAAGAGTGCTTCATATTGACAGCACATTTAAACTGAATTAAGCAGCATACTTAAACAAGAAACTAAGTTTCGTTAGAAGGTCAATTGGAGTTCAGTTCTTCAGTTGACCTTTTTTATGATACATCTAAAGATATGTATGGATCATGCGATTCAGAGCAGTTGGAATAGTGGTTCTTGAGAAGAATCAGGGAGTTAGCCAAGGTCATTTCAGACAATCCCTGAACTAAAATTCATAGCCAAATCGCTCAACCACATCTGCATAGGCAGCTCGAACATGCTCCTTTGATGCGTCATCATAGTATTCTCTGTAAGACTTGCTGTCACGGTAGCCTACTTTCTTTTTGGGCATTTCCTCAGGTTGGTATGTGACGCCTAGTTGCTCGCAGAGCGATTGCATATCCTCGTGCATATGTTCAAATCGTATGTAGAAATAGTCAGGTGTACCTTCAGTGAGTTGGGTAATAGCTACATCCTCATTCAATGTGTTCTTTTCAAACATCAGTTGGACGAAGTCTTTGAAGTTATGCCGACGAGCAGGAGAGTGCCATGGCCAGCCTTTTAAGATGCGACCTAGGTGATTGTAGAATGGTCGCTTTCTTCGTCTCCAGTGGTAAAGAGAAACGGTCTTATCCCACGGATTACGGACGACTGTTATTTTGAGGTAGGATGCCCAAAGATCATTTCCAATCAAGTCTCTGACTTGACTTGCTGCCATGTGACTTTTTGGATCCTCATTGTATATGATACCATTCTCACAATAGCGAGCTAGGTAATATTGTATGCTAGTGCCTGCAACTTTCTTAGGTTTAATAAAAATGAATTTATAGTCGTGTGAAACAAGCATAGCTGGAGGTCTGGTTGGTTGAAGTGAGCCAATCGGCGGCTCTAATATAATGGGATATTCGGTTGCTCAGAAAACTTGATGACAACAAATGCCAAAAGATAGGTTTAGCGGATTAGTA
Source organism: Cyclobacteriaceae bacterium (assembly GCA_047627515.1). GTDB lineage: Bacteria > Bacteroidota > Bacteroidia > Cytophagales > Cyclobacteriaceae > JAYPLE01. The sequence goes on from JBLHTU010000031.1 coordinate 11,843, forward strand.
CTATTGGTTTCAATAACCTGTTTGCCATTGGCTGGATATAGTCAGGTTGTCAATTGTGCATTGAAATCCAGCGCAAGATCTATCCAATAAGCTAAGTCTTCATCCAGATCAAAACCATCTGGCGTGACAAAAATATAGCCTTTCATGGGTCTACCTGTAAAATCCATGGGTCGACAAGCAGGCTTCTTGATTTCGCTAACATAGGCTTCTTCGCCGATACGATTCATTAGTAACGACTGTTTGGTCTTTTTATCAATGAGAATGCCACATAGCATACTATCATTGACCATGTATGCCAGGCCACCCATCATTTTCTTGGTCTCGAAATTGCGAATTCTAGTGATTAAGAATTGTGTGATGCGTTCTTCAAGAAATTCATCATATGCCATTGTCAGATCTGCTTTAGCTTTTAAGTAACCGATAAGGTACAAATTCTATGGGTTTGATTCTACCTGACTTGATAACTGAGGGTCTGCAATAGAAATCAATTTATGATTTGCATTTATAACGGGATAGTACCGCCAGGACCTTGAACTTTACTTACATATCAAATCAAAAAAAGCCAGAGCAACTGCTCTGGCTTAGTTAGTATTAGCGGCGAAGTATCGTTAGCCCTCGCTTTCAACTTGCATTTTCTTATTTTTTATCATGGCCTTCAGTTCAGCTATTTTGGCTTCTGCAGCTTTTATTGCAGCTTCTTTTTTGCTTGCTTCTTCTGCAGAGATTTCACCGGACTCTTTTTGTTTGGCGACTTTCTCTTTTGCAGCAGCTATCTTCTCCTCGCTCATGGTGATTTTGCTTTCGCTCTCACTCACTTCTTCTTCGAACTCTTGTTTTTTTGCAGTTGCTTTTGCTTTTGCTTCTTCTGATCTGAGTGCTCCAAACTCATTACCGCTAAGTCCTTCTTTATTTTTGCCAAAAGCATTTCCCCTATCATTTTCGCTTTTCTCTTTTTTGATTTTCTCTTTCGCTTGGTCTGCTAAATCTTCCATCGCTTCTTCAGTTTTTTTAGCAGCCTCCTCAAGATCTTCGCTCACCTCTTCCAGTTCTTTTTCAACCTTTTTTCCAGCCTTTTGCAGTTTTTCTTTGGCTGCTTCCATTTTCTCTTTGCTCTTTTCCTTGCCACTTTTTTCTTGAGCGACCGCAACACTTCCTCCAGTAATGAGGATTGCGCAAATAATAATACTTAGAATATTTTTCATAATTAAATGTCTGTGAGTAGTTCGTTTATTTCTTCTATTGCCTGATCTGTTTCAGTTTTCACTTCGGATTTAACATTATCAATAACGGTAGTGATTGAATCTAAAACTACGGCCTCTTCTTCGGCGGTCATCTCACTAGTAGTCTTATTCCCTCCTCCGCAGGCGCTCAGCGCCAATAGGGTTGCAATTGCTATAACTTCAAGCTTCATAATTGTATCTGTTAGGTGTTTGAAAATATAGACTAAAAAAATCAGATGCACGAAACGAAAGATCTTTCTCAGTTAAGACTTTGATTGATTGGGCTTCATATTTTTCAAGAAGTAATTTTTCAAAATAGGTAGGTTAACGTTTCAGAGGGGTACAATGTCATCTGCGAACTCGGTGCTACCTAGCACAAGTATTATTTGTTTTTCCTTGATCTTGACCTTGTTTTGCCACCTTCTCCGAGATGATAACTAGGTGAATTGAGGCATTCATTTTATCCTCCTATTTTGATGATTTGTTAGTGGTCGTGTAGGATAGAAATCCACAGAAATTTGTTTAACAATATTTTTCAGTAGTTCATGAGTCCCTTCCCCAATGGCTCGAGTGCATTGGGGTTCAATTCATATGCTATACTCGGAGGGGTTGTTTGCTTGTTCATTTTTTGCAAGAGGGGCAAACTAATGATTTGGCTGAAGGCATTCTGTAACGATCTGTAATCCTAACCGAATACCTCAGAGGAGTCGTTTTGTTGATTATGGTTTTGTTGATTCAGGCATTACCTAGTTTTCATGCTTTTTCCATCTGGCAGCTCTCCATTCTCTTCGCTCATCAGCTGACAGAAATGTCCAAGCTATAATTCGACTAGCCTTATTGCCTGTGCCCATCGGAATTTTTTTTACTTGAATAGCTTTAGTTCTTTCTAGCAATTGTTGAATGCCTTTCAGATTCGACTGTTTCGAGACTAAAGTTGAAAACCAGTAGCAGTTTTTTGAGAATTTCTGACTGTCTTTAATCATTCGTTCGATGAACCTGTACTCTCCACCATCATATATGAGTTCATTGCTGATGCCTGCAAAATTGAGTTCGGGCATTTTTGCTTTATTACCTGATAGGTTCTTTACTTTCCTGCGAGTGCCTTGGAGCGCTTCCTCTTTTGATGAATGAAAGGGTGGATTGCAGATCGTCAATTCAATCTTATCTTCCTTACTAATAATGCCTTGAAAAATGTCTCTGGAGTTCTTCTGTATCCTGCATTCTATCATACCCTTAATAGACAAATTGCTATTCACAATTTGCTGTGCTGATTTGATTGATTTCGGATTGATATCAGAACCCATAAATTTCCAGCCATATTCGGTTACTCCGATGATTGGGTAGATACAACTAGCACCTAGACCTACATCAAGACAAATTATTTTCTCACCCATTGGAGGCTTGCCGAAATTATCTTCCCCAAGTAAATCTGCGATATGATGCAGATAATCAGCTCTACCTGGAATTGGCGGACATAAATTTTGATCTGGGAAGTCCCAATGCTGTATGCCGTAGTAGTGTTTGAGAAGTGCTTGATTTAGCAATTTGACAGCCTTTGGATTGGAGAAGTTGATGGATTCAGTTCCATAATCGTTTCTCGCAACATAATTTTTCAACGCAGGTATCGCTAGTACTAGCGCTCTAAGGTCATACCTCTCGCGGTTTTTATTTCGTGGATGTAGCCTTGCTTTTTCTGAGGTGTTTTTTTCTGAGGACATGATTTTCTGAGGCTTTTCTAACTCAATAGAAAGTAACTAGCATGTGATGAAGCCTAGTATTGGTGTTTATAAATTGAGCAGGCAACTATAAAAGTAGCGAAGGTGTATCTTCTCTCAAAATTTTCAAATATCCTTGGTCAAAGAAACACTAGCGGTGGCAGTCAGATCACAACCAGGGTATAGCTGTCGGAAACATTCAGGACGTTACTAGTTGAAGCAACTCCCGTCTCATTGATATTTTTCAAATTAATGTAAATCACTAAATTAAATCCCCACTATTTCTCTTTCGAGAAGAGCTATTTCATGCGGATCTGGATCTGATTGAAAGAGGCAGTAGAAGATCATGTCAATATATCTCCTGACGACTAGCGATGTGTTACGGGCGGTTTTCGAAAAGACGGTTTCACCGGCCTTGTATTTACCAATGGTATTTTGATACGGCTTCATAGTAAGCGTATTTAGAGGGGTCTCAACTTGTGGCAAAAGGACATAGCTGAAAGGGTTATTATTGGGAGGACTTGATGAATAAAAAGTCAATGCAGTTTTTCTTCGCTCGTTTTGCTGCCTTTTTTTCTTTCGGGTGGATTTCTGTCTGACTTAGCTTTTTCGTCTCTTGATAGGCAGTGTGTGCTTTGTCTTTGTAATTATCGTTGCTCTTGAGTCAGATAATCAATTATGTGTTCTTCTAAGTATTGCCGACAGGATCAAGTGATATTGCTACTAAATTTGACATTAACCGGCTTCAGAGTTTTTGGAGTTCCGCAAACACGGTCGCCAGTTCGGATCTACTCTTATTTAGTTTAGCCGCCATTTGGTCAAGCATGTTTTCTCGGTTTTCCTCTGCAAAATTGAAATCTTCGTCATTCAGAACTCCAAATCTCATTTGTAGCATCACCTTTATTTCACGCCAACTTCTTAAATTCATTTTTATGCTAATTAGACCTCAACGGCAATGTAATGCAAAGGTAAGGCTGATTTGACTGATATTGTGTTACACAATCATTTGGAATTCTTACACATATCTCATGTTTTGAGTAGTTAGTCGTGTGTCTTATCTTCCATTCGTGACCCATTACAAATCCTCTAGCATAGCCTTACGTTTCTCTTTCAATTGCTTATAAAATGAGGGGGTCAACCCGGTAATTTTTTTAAACTGATTTGATAAATGGCCAACACTGCTGTAGTGAAGTTTTTGAGCGATTTTAGTGAGATTAAGTTCGTCATAGATAAGAAGTTCCTTTACTCGCTCTATTTTATGAATGATGATGAATTGCTGAATGGTAATACCTTTTACTTCAGAGAATGAATTGGCTAGGTAGGTATAATCGTAACCTAGTTTTTCGCTGATATAATCCGAATAGTTTACTCTTGGCACTTCGTCGGAGTAGTGGATTATTTCCGTAATCGTGTTTTTGATTTTTTCTATCAGAATACTTTTTTTATCATCCAGCAGTTCCAATCCAGACTTGAGCAAGCTTTTCTTTAGTGCAGATTGTTGCTGGTTGGTGAGATCTTCCAAAGTGTCCACTGTGCCAAGCTCTAAGTTTTTGTATTGTATCCCTAGTTTCTTGAGCTCATCTCTGACCATCAGTTTGCAACGGAGGCTTACCATGTACTTAATGTAAATTCTCATTTGCTTTCGATGTACTTGCCTACTACTAACGCACAACTTCGTCAAGTGACTAGATCTGTTTTTAGTAGCTCAAAGGTAGTTTTTCTATATCGCTGTTATTGATATTTTATCCAGTTGGTCCATTTGAGAACCTATAAGACTGGAGATATTGAAAATATCATCCACAAATCATACAATATGCTCTTTACCTGAGCAATTCCATAAATAGCTTATCAAGCAGCCCTATCCAGCCTATAACCGATCGTGTATTGCCAGGGTAGGTTACTTTTTTGATCTAGCTAATATTAACCCATTGGAAGTTATGGTTGGTCTCAAAACGGAATAATCAGTTTGTTCGCACTTCAGGTTAACCTTATCTTAATATAGATGGTTAAGACACTTGACTTTGAATCCTTTGTAGAATTTCTCTGCAAAACATTACATAATGAGAAGATTGAAGTTTCCATGATTTAATACTTTCTCTATATTAGCTGTAAAGGTTACAGGGGTACTGGATTCATGGATATACACGTTTTTTGAAAATTGATTTTGAGTTTTTGAGGTGATCATCCAACCAATTCATTGAATATTATGCTAGTTTTTAGGGTTGATTTTAATAAAATGTCTATAACTGCACTAGTTTTGAGGTTCATGCAAACCAACTGCTATCAGTATCCGGTCCTAGTGGTCGTATTTTTTTTAATGGCAGGGACCGATGCAGTTGCGCAGGTGCCTACCATTTCTACAGGAATCACTGATTCTTTGACTTATGTCGAAGGTTCAGGGGCACGAGTAGTTGATCCCACTATCACTCTAACTACTAACGCTGGTGGACAAAGGTTTTCAAGTGGGTATGTCCTTATTAAAAGTGGATTTATTGCTGACCAAGACTCTTTGTATATCAATACGGCCACTGGAATTTCTTCAACATGGACGCCTGCCACTGGTAGACTGGATCTTGGATCCGGAAAACTTGCAGACTATCAGGTTGCGCTAAGAGCGCTGAGTTATCTAAATAGTAGCTCAGTTCCTGATGCCAGTGATCGGGTGATCGAGTTTGTGGTCGTAGATAAAAACGGCACAAGTGCTCCCTATCAACGTGTTATTAAAATTCAGGAGGTGAATGACCCACCATGGTTATATCTCTCAGCTGAAACTAGTCAAGTAGACACGCTTTCTTATGACGCAATTGAAGATCAGTCAAAAGAAATTTGCCCGACGATTTACGACCCTGAATCCGATGATTACGCCATCCAGCTAGACTTGCTAAAAAACAACAGCGGGACTGTTACGTTGAGTGAAGACAAGCAGTGTTTTACTTATGTCCCAAATGCTGATTTTTTTGGAGTTGACTATGTTCAGCTTACCCTGTTTGAAACAGCAAACCCATCAAATACAAGGTCCGCAGTAATTACACTAAACGTGCAGTCCGTCAATGATGCTCCTGTATTATCCGGTGTAAATGATACGATTGGCTATACAGAAAATGACGGTGTCAAACTGATTAATACGGGTACAGTCATAACAGATGATAGTCAAAATTTAACAGCGGCGCGTGTTCAGATAACTGAAAATTATCTTAATACTGAGGATAGTCTGGTCTTTACGTCAACAAATGCTTTGTTGTCCTTCACCTGGAATGACAATCAAGGGTCTCTGGAGATATCAGGCAATGTTTCATATACCGTTTATCGAGAAGCGCTTCGAGCTATTGGCTATGTGAACAGCAGTGAGCAACCCGATACCACTCCAAGAGTAATTACTATGCGAGTGACGGATGCTCAGGCCAACTCTGAATTGACTGAGACGGTGGTGACGATATCACGAGTCAATGATGCGCCCTTTGTCTATCGAAATACGATTGGAAATCAGCCCGATACTATAGTAGTCAGTACGGAAGAAGACACATACCTGAAAATATGTCCTGACATTTATGATTATGAGTCTGATCCGTGGACCCTTTCATTGGTTACGACGGGAGACTTTCAGTCCACAGTTTCGATTGACTCGGAAACAAATTGTCTTGATTTTACACCTAGAAAGGATTTGAATACAACAGAGTATTTGCAATTGAATGTTTGTGATTCTTTAGCAACTTCGGTCTGTTCCTCTGTCATTTATCAGGTAACCATCTTACCGGTCAATGATGCTCCTGTAATAGTTGACAATGGAGTGGCGGTTGACTCGCTGTATTTTGGGACAGAATTGAACCAATTGGTGCAGGTATGCATAGAAGCTGAAGACATAGAAAATAATAACCTTAGTATTTCATCTGTTCCTGGTCCGTACAAATTGGGCACGGTAGCCAACATTAGTGGGCTTTGTTTTGAGTATACGCCAGGGCTAGATTCCATTGGAACAGAATACCTTCAGGTAATTATTTGCGATGATGCAGCTGTGGCAAAATGCGATACGTTAATTGTCGAAATAGAATTTCCAAGTATCAATACAGCCCCTGAGTTTGAGGCAAGTAGCGACACCTTATCAAGAGGTGCTTTGGTCTCACAGCCCTTTTCGGAAATTATCAAGGTTCAAAACAGAGAGAGAGATAGTCTAATCCTTGACACCGCCTACCTGGTCAATGCTGGAGGCCAATTGGACATATCCCTCACTGGCGAACTGGAGTATACTTTTTCACCTTCCGCGAGTGATTCCGTCTTAACTAATCAGGCTTACATCAAAATATGCGATGATCGAAATCCCTCTTTATGTAGTGAGTTGGTGATTGATTTTACCATCAATTATCCTCCTGTTCTTTTAGATGCCAATGAGCGTATTATTGACAGTTTGGCGTTTCGTATGCTGGAAAACAATGTGTATGACACTTGCTTTACGTTGCAGGATCTGAATAGTCAGTCTGTTTTTAATTCTTCAATCGTATCAACGGGTGCAGGTACATTGACAACCAATCTGGATAATCAAAATCAGCAGATGTGTCTTCTCTATGAGCCAGAAATAGATTTTGTGGGTGAGGAGCAGTTTAGCATTTCAATCTGCGATAATGGCGACCCTGAAGGTTGTTCCGAAGTGATCATTTTATTTGAAGTATTTGACACTAATACATCACCTGTTTTTGCTTTTCTGGATAACCCAAACAACGCGTTGGTTACCTTCAGTTTACGGGAGAATGATACATTGTATCAGGAGCTTCCCATGTTGGATGCTGAGAGCGATCAAATATTTATTGATAGCATTTACAGTAAGCCAGACGAGCTAGAGATCAGCATCGCCGATACGATTTTAATTTTAGATTTTAAGCCTGGGTTCAACGATTGGGGTACCTATGAAGCTTCTATATTGGTTTGTGATGATAATCCTTTTCCTCTATGCGCCCAACTTGATATAGTTTTTGACGTGCAGCCTATCAACGAAATGCCTATTATTCAACGAGATTCAGTAGAGATCACAAATTCGGATGAGATCAAGTTGTATGTTTTGGAGAATGATTCTGACCCAGAAGATGAAGGTCTTACCATTACAGATTTGATAGATCAGTCTACAGATCAAGGGACGGTTTATTTGGAAGACAGTGTGATTGTGTATCAGCCAGATCCAGATGAGTATCGAGATCGAGATGTGATCACCTACACGATATGTGATGGGGGTGTACCTCAAGCATGTGTTCAAACCACTCTAACTGTATACTTTAATCTGCCGATTCCAGGATTAGTGATCTATGAAGCTTTTTCACCCAATGGTGATGGAATTAATGACACATGGTTTTTGGATGGTATTCGTGAGTTCCCTGAGAACCAGGTGACCATTCTTGATCAATATAATAATACAGTTTTCCAGACAGTGGGATATGATAACCGTGAAAATATATGGTCTGGCGAAGCAGACAGACCAGGTCAGTCGATTGCTGTTCCTGATGGGACTTATTATTACGTGATCGATTTGGGCATAGGTCAATCTTCGTTAAATGGTTATGTGATCTTGAAGCGATGAGGAAAGTAGCCGTTATCATATTGTCATTTGTCGTGTACGGATTGTTTGGCCAGTCTGCCACGAGCTATCAATACCTCTTCAACCCGTTACCCATTAATCCAGCATTTACCGGTTACCATGACGTCTTTACAGCGAGCGTTCAAACACGATTTCAATCACTGGGAGTAGAGGGAGCACCCATGTCTCAATCTCTTGTAGTTCATACACCGATACCAGGTCAAAATTCAGCCGTGGGATTACAGTTTTGGAACTTGTCGCAAGGAGTAAATCAGCAGACAGGTCTCTATGGATCGTATGCTTATAGTGTACAAACCTCATCGGTAAAGATCTCCGCAGGCTTGCGTGCTGGAATTGATTTTAATGCGGTGGATTATACCGGCTTATTGACTCGACAAGGTAATGATCCTGCTTTTTCCCAAAGTACGCAGCTTTTTTCACCCAATGTGGGTGTAGGAATAGCGGTTTCAAATGATCGGTTAATGGCTGGAATTTCGGCGCCTTTCCTAATCGAATCGGATGAATTGTCACTTACACGTCGACAGTACCTAATGCAGTTGGCCTACGAGTTTTCTATCAGCTCTCAGCTGACATTGCAACCGTCAGTATTTGGTCGGATAAGTGAGGAAGAAGTAGAGGAAGTGATTTTTGGGATGAATTTAAATTTCTACGAGGTAGCGGGCGTTGGTCTTTTCTACAACCTAAATCAACAACTGGCCACCGTTATTTACTTAAATGCATCTGATCAATTACGGATTGCTTACAGTGCGGAGCTGCCGTTAGCAGCGGATCAAGTCAGTAGGTTTGGTTCTCATGAGATTGGACTTCACTACCTATTTAGACTCCCTAAACGAAATGCTGTATCGCCAAGATATTTTTAAATGAGGCTTAGAATCGTCATATCACTCATTGTTTTAAGTGTAAGCTTAGTCACTTACGCGCAACAAAATAGTATTTCCAAGATATGGAAAAGCAATGAACAAATTGCGGATCGATTGTTTGCGGATCAGCTATATGATGCAGCTTTATCAATGTATCTGGAAGAGGCACTGAATCAAAATATTTTCAATGAAGATGGTTCTGTGACGAACCCAGAACTCTCACTTAAAATTGCGGACAGTTATTACAAACTGAGAAAGCTGGCGAAGGCTGCGATTTATTTTCAGTATGTGCTGGAACAGCAAACTGACTCTGTATCTGATGAACATTTACTTCGCTATGCAGAGAGCTTACTCTACAGCGAGAAAATACCTGAAGCAAAGAAGTGGTTCAACGCATACTATCTTCAAACCGATGATCCTTTGGGAAAGGAACGATTTAGAGGTACTGTCATCTACGATGAGCTGATGGCCAGTATTAAGCCGACCACCATAAAAAGTAATATTTTCAATAATTCAAGTTCATTTATTACGCCAAAAGTAGTAGAAGGACAACTGTATTTTTCCGGGCCAAGTACGAAAAATCAGCTGCTAGACCAACGGTACCTTCAAGGAGATATGGAATTGTATGATTTGTTTGTTTTGGATTCTGTTGGTGTGCAGGAAATTAAAGTGGGAGGAGGGTTATTTAACGTAACTAACCCAGTCAAACTAGGGGATGGTTTGGTGCTGATTACTGCAAATGCCAGAAAGGATAGTCGTTTACTATTGTATGAAGGGCAAGTAAAAAGTCCACTAAAATGGGGAGATTTTACTCAGTCATCTCTAAATGATTCTACCGGGTCCATCCATTCTCTAAGTTTAACTCAGTCTGAAGATACTCTGTATTTTTCTTCCGATCGAGCGGGTGGCTTTGGGCACTTTGACTTGTATTACTCGGTAAGGGTAGAAGCAATCTGGTCAAAACCGGTAAACATGGGCCCATATATCAATTCAGCTGCCAATGAGATTTATCCTTATACTGGGTTTGGTCATTTCTGCTTCAGCAGTGATGGTCATCCAGGGTTAGGTGGATACGATCTTTTTGAGTACGAATATGGAGAGGTAGTCAACATGGCTAGTCCATTAAATACATCTAAGGATGATATGGGTGTCATATTTACAGATGCTTATCATGGCTATTTGTTTTCCAATCGCTCTGAGGGGGAAGGAAAAGATGATATCTATGAGTTTACTCAAACAGAAAGTCCGGAAGTCCCATTTCAGCTTTTGCTGACGCGTAAAGTGAATGATGGGATTATGTCAGAGGCGACCGTTACCATACAATCATTAAAAGGGGATCATAGGCTAGATCTGATGACAGATGAAGACGGAGCAGTAGAGGTGAAACTGCATACACGCACCAAATATCTGCTCACTATCGAAAAGGAAGGGTTCATTCAAATGACGGATACCGTAAACGTATTAATAGAGGCACTGGAGCGCAGCTATACTCTTGATGAAATGTACAGTTTCCAGGCGTTGGTATTTTCAGCAGAAAACGATGCAGCTATTGCAAATCCTACAGTCTTCATAGAGAATATTACTACCCAAAAAAGGTCTGAATTGAGTGGCAATGCAACAGGGTTTTTTGAGATACTTGAACCGTCCAATCAAGTGATTTCTATTTTGATCACAAAAGAAGGGTTCAGCTTTCAATCTGACACGATCATTTTTGATCAAAGGGAATCAACCAAGACTTATTCACTGAGAAAAGTTCAACTAGCGGGATCACTGACATTGAAAGACTTGTTGTACGAATTGGACCAGCACAAATTACAGGCTGACTATGTCCCGGCACTAGACTCAATTGCAAATAGCTTGAATAAATTTGAAAATCTAAGAATCATTGTTGAATCACATACTGATAGCAGAGGAGATCAGTCGTATAATCTTCAACTCTCTCAGCTCCGAGCTGAATCAGTCAAGGAGTACTTGATCTCGAAGGGGATAGCTCCTTCGCGCGTCGGTGCGGTAGGTAAGGGAGAGCAAGTGTTGCTGAACGGATGCAAGGATGGTGTCAAATGCAGTGCTCAACAGCACATGGTCAATCGCAGGACTGAGATCAAACTCTTTCGATCTCAATAATCAAGGTTGTTTGGATGATCTTAGTAATTTTGTTTCGTCCAAAGTACTCTCGAAATAGTTAGGTTTGATCTCTAATAAGCAATAGTGCAACTACTGAGATGATAAATGCCCCAATACTTATCAAAAGTATGATTCCGGGCTTCATTATTACATAAAAAAGATTGGTCGCAGTATCTAATCTATAGGCTAATCCGTCTATGCCTTGCGCGTTTACCTTTGAGATGATCTTAACACTCTGTTTTACTTGTATCTCAAAACGGCCAATGCCTCTTATTTTTTTGTTGTTAATGATGTAAGTCGACACTTTGGATTTTTCACCACGGTCTGTGCCTAGTGTGATTTCAATCACTTTAGGATTTTCTTCTATTTCTGAAACTATGTATTCAGCTTCGATCTTCTTCTCAGATTTTATTTGTGTAGTGAGCTCAAACAGCTCATAAGTTCCAGGAGCCAATTCTATTTGTAATTCTGACGGTGTTGGAAATTCCGTAAAACTGTCGGTAAAAGTTTGTAATGAGGCCAAAGTGCTCGATAGCGCAAAACCTCCTATGATCATCGATAGTATTAATGTGACTAGTAACGGCCATTTTTTATTCATGAGGTAATTTATTTGAGCAATATCTCGGAGATTCTCCTTTTTTATTCAGTACGAATCTAGTATTGATTCCGTTTTGGCGCAAAAAAAAGTGGTAAAAACTAAGAAGAACTGCCAGTTATTCTGGCCGATGTGCAGAGCGGTAGTCCAAGCTGGTCAGTTTGCCTAGCTGCTCTCTGGAGGAACTGATGCAAGGTATAATTATCTATTTGCTAATGGCCTTTTGACCATTGAGTCTGTCCTTTCTATAAAGACAGAAAATGGAAGAGTCGAACTATATCCCAATCCCGCAGATGAGTAGATTACGATTTTTTCTGATCTTAAAAACGCAGAACTAAGGGTGCTTGATCTTCAAGGAAGGATACTTATCACCTTGCCATAAGATGCTGAAAAAATATCATAGGACGTAAGTCTACTTCAGTCAGGCATCTATTTACTTCAGCTAGTTAATGAAGAAGTACAGCGATTCAAAAAGCTAGTAGTCAAACACCAATAGCTCAAATTCGAAACAATGGGAGGACAGCGTTTAACTCTGTCCTTTTTTATTATCCTTTGTTCGATAGAAGGATATAATTGTTTAGCGCTTTCTGCTGTGTTGGTCTAGATACTCAGGTGTACACGCGTGAAATATAGGCTATTAAAATGTTGGCTTAATAGAGTTGTACCTTTTCAAAACTCAGCAATTGTTGTTAGGTTTTTGCTCGTTATAGTTCCCTCTTTGTAGCAACCGAACCAATCCGCAGCATTGGGGATATTACCCATTTCTTTTTCTGCAGCTTTTGCGTCTTGTTTTGACTTCCAGTAGACAATGTCTGTATAGCTACCATCACCATTCGTATGGATCTCCCACTTGATAAAGCCTGCCTGCTTTTTCATCCAGTCTTCTACGATTTGCTTGGCAATTATGATCAACTGTTCTTTTGATGTGTTGTCTGCTAACTCGTAGCTGATGATATCTTTGTACATAGATAAATGTTCTTTCTAGATTCCCTAGTAGTAGGTGCACTCTTCCTTTTGAACAAGCCTGCGGCTTGTAGCTGGTAGTAATGTACAGAAACTACTTAACCCCAACAATAGGTCGATTCTCAGGGTTTTCACTTGATATTGTGTGAGATAGAAAGGTCAACAGACATTGATTATTGACCAAAGCGTTCCGGAGTAGGTGGTACATTGTCTACAATGGCATCAATTTGACCCAACACATCTGACGTTAGATGTTTCAAGACATCGAGCGCTTTCAAATTATTTTCTAGCTGGCTCAAACGTGAAGCCCCTAAAATGACCGTTGAAACATTGGGATTCTTTAAACACCAAGCAATGGATAGATGCGCCAAGCTTATGTCTAGGTCCTTCGATAGTTCGCTCAGTTTCCGAACCTTTTCAAGCTTCTTTTTTCCCTCTTCGCTGGTCCATATGTCTTTTAGCCATTGATAATCTGGTAAGTTGAGTCGGCTGTCAGACGGTATGCCATCGTTGTACTTTCCTGTTAGGATACCGCTGGCCAGTGGAGACCAGATCGTAGTTCCGAGACCATAGGTTTCGTAGAGAGGCAGAAATTCTGCTTCCACCTTATCTCGATGCAAAAGGTTGTATTGCGGTTGCTCCATCACAGGTGGCGTCAGTCCATGGGCTTGGGCCGCTGCATGGGCCTCCGTGATCTGTTGAGCTGACCACTCGCTGGTACCCCAGTATATGATTTTACCTTGAAGGATTAGATTATGCATCGCTCGCACAGTTTCAACGATAGGTGTGTCTATGTCTGGGCGATGGCAAAAGTACAGGTCCAGATAGTCCACCTTGAGTCGCTTAAGTGCCAGATCGCATGCATCACGCACGTGCTTGGCACTGAGGCCCACTTGCATTTTATGCTTGCCACCCCAGAACACCTTGGAAGAGACCGCAAATGTATCGCGCGGAAGTCCTAGGCTTTTGATGACGTCACCCATGATTTTTTCTGATTCACCCGCTTCATATCCTTCGGCATTGTCAAAGAAATTTATGCCAGCATCATAGGCAGTTTTTAACAGTGTCTTGGCGGCAGACATGTCTACTTGCGTGCCAAAAGTCACCCAGGACCCAAGTGATAAGGCTGATACTTTTAATCCAGATTTACCTAAGCGTCTATATTCCATTGTTTGTGTTTTTGTCGTTGTGCATCTTCAACATATATTAGGCTGAGATGGCTATTTAATATAATCTCTATTTTTCTAGCCGCTTTGAAATATTCAAAGCAAGGGGAGTTGATGCAGTATATTTTGTGCTAGTGCAATCGTTTAGTCCAAATATATCTGTAACCAATTGATCCATCTGTCATAAACATCTTTTCGATTGATAGGGTCTGATGGAAAATGACCACCTCCTGGATAGGCGATGAATTTTGTGGGTATGTTGTTGGCGATCAAGGCATGATACAATTTATAAGATCCTGTCACTGACACTATTTGATCTTCCACTTTCGACATCACTAAAGTTGGCGCTTTAATTTTGGATAGGTTTTTTAGCGGAGACATCTCATAATGCACTTTGTAATTATCACCCACCCAGGGCGAATTCGTGATCGCATGACGCAAGGTGAGATTCATAGATGTTAAGCTGGTCATATCTGTATAATCAACTGGTGCGGCACCAGCCACTGCTACTTTCCATGTGTCAGGATATCTCCCAATCAGCCATGAAGTCATAAAGCCTCCGTATGACCAGCCAGAAACTGCTATGTTGGAACTATCTATAAATCCGCGAGCTATTAGCGCATCAATACCGGCCATTACATCTCTCCCTGGCCCTTCGCCGCCGTCATTCATGATAGCTTCTTGAAACGCATCACCAAGGTTGTTGCTACCTCGATAATTGGGTTGAAAAACGATCCAGCCATTTTTTGCCATTTCTTGGTTGACCGCATTAAAGGTTTCCATGGACGAAGCCGTCGGGCCCCCATGTATCACTAGCACTAAAGGGTATTCTTTGGTTGCTGAAAAATCTGGAGGGTACGTTACGACGCCATTTGTGGTGATGTCAATATCGGTGTTCCATTCGATAGTTTCTACGCGCCCTAATCGATAATTTTTAAAAGCATCGTTGTAGTGCGTGAGTTGTTTTGGCTCTGACTTGTAATCTTTCAGATAAAAGATTTCCGGAGGCTGGTTTCCTGATGACGCGATGAGCGTTATCTCTCCTTTGTTGTTTGTTGCTAGACTTGATATGACGAAATTATTACTGAAGGGTACTTTTTTGATTTTGCCCTTGAGGGAAATGATCCAGACGCCATCGGTGGTGCCATCTTGGCCATATGCAAGCATTTCATCACCCGAATGGAGCCAATCATAAGCTTTGATATTCCTGTCTAGGGAAGCGCTAAGGTTTGCTGAGGTTTGATCTGAATATCTAACAAATAGGTCAGCAAGACCAGCGGGATTTTTATCTACTTTGCTCTCAAATATCATGTGATTATCCTTTGGTGTAAACACAGGGCTATATTCAAAGTTGTTGTTGTTAGTGAATGGCGTTAAGGACTTAGCAGCGATGTCATATAACATGATTGCAGATTCATTCCAGCGAGACGAATAAGCGTCTGATTTTTTAGTGAAAACTAGTTTCTCATCATTGAGTGACCAGCTTATTCCAGAATTGATCGTCCAAGTCCCTTCTGTTAATCGCTTCTGGTTTCCATTTTCAACATCTAGTAGATATACGTGGGAAGATAAAAACTGATCGTCAATAAGATAGCCTTGAGGGCCTACTTCAAAGGCAGTAATAAACTTTTCAGACGGGATTTTTTCGACCTCA
>JBLHTU010000032.1:0-27413 GCA_047627515.1 Cyclobacteriaceae bacterium
AGTGTATAGGTAATGACGGTTTTGTGCTGAAATTCAACATTTTAGCATTTAACAGACCAAGTGATAATCTGAAAGTTAAGTGCTTCTAAATCCGCCACTAACCATACACAAAACGTTACAGCCCAACTAAAATCGCCAAAAATGAAGGTTACAGCTGAAAAAAGATGAAAAAGTTGCTCGTCTGATCTTTGCCTCTATGTACCCTCTTCATTTGAATATGCCACGGCTAGCTCGTTCTGTGGCTACTAATATACCTCTCCATGAGAAATACTGCGACGGCTAACAGTATCAACTGAAAAATCGTACCCACACTTTCTCTATAAGCCATCATTTCGGGAGTTGCCTCTTTGACATAGTGAATGATCCAGATTGGTTCTATGCCTTGCTTATCCCCGAAAGAAGCTAGCACAAAATTGGCGCCGAAGTGAAGTCCCGTTGGAAGGGCTATCCCTATTGAATACACAGCAGCCATACCGTACACAAAAGCCCATACGCCTGGTCCGACAAAGACCGAAATGATGAAGCCTTCACCCACGTGATACAAGGCAAATAAAACGGCTAATACCACTTGCGTAAGTCTCAATCCCACAGCTTTATTAAGCTTGAGAAACGGATATAATCGGAAGGCTACTTCCTCCATGAATGCTGCAGGAATAAATGCTAGAGACCAAAATAAAAAAGAGGGCACTTCATAATTTTCCGATAGTTCAATTTTCAGATCAGCCAAGTTGATGATCAAAAGAATTACCGTACCCGTGATTCCAATTCCGATTAGGAGGCCCACCACAGGGTGGCAAAAGGAAACAGTCTGCTACAAAAGAAAAAAAGGCACGGCATACAACATGGGCTAAGAAAACATAGGGGTTCGGTGATAATTCGGGAGTTCAGAGCTTTTGGAAAGTCCGCCAATCCAAAATTTTAATAATGAAAAAAGTTAAGTACATTCTAAGAATATTTGGATTGGCTAATTAGAAAACCGAAAGGGCAGCATTTCAAACTCCCCTACGTTTCTTATTAAAGCGTTGAACGTAATAATTATTAAAAACAAATATCATGAAATACAAAAACTATTTATCGGCTTTAGCATTGGTAGTCATTTTACCTATTACGATATCTTCCTGCAAAAATGAACCTCAAGAATATTCGGAAGGTCCTGATAAGACTTTGGAACTAAATGCTGAAAATGATATCATTCGTGGTAAATACCTTGTTGGTATTATGGGATGTAATGACTGCCATTCACCAAAAAGAATGGGAGAAAATGGTCCTGAAATAATCCCCGAACTATTGTTATCCGGCTATCCTTCTGAGCGACCTGTCGTGAATTTTGACAGTCCACTATTAAAAGAAGGGTTTGGAATGTTTTATCCAGATTTAACAGCCGCCGCAGGCCCCTGGGGCATCTCTTTTGCCGGGAACTTAACACCAGATGCTACTGGTATGGGGAATTGGACGGAGGAGCAATTTAAAATCGCACTAACACAAGGGAAATTCAAAGGACTGGAAAATGCTCGCATGTTACTTCCTCCAATGCCTTGGTTTAATTATTCGGAAATGAAAGATGAGGATATTCGTGCGGTGTTTAAATATTTACAAAGCATTAACCCTGTTGAAAATGTTGTACCGGCTCCAGTGAGTCCTGAAAAAATGTAAAGTACTAGACTACACACAACATTGTTTAAAACGTATTAAACACATATTAAACTAACCAATATCCGCAATAAGCGGAACATAAAAACTCGCATTAAAGGTGATATTTAAGTAATGGAATTTTAGAATGCCCTCATGGAAAATAAGTTTGTTAATTAATTTTCTAGAATATCACCCCTATCAGAGGAAGAAGCTGAAGCAATCGCTAAAAGTATGCAAACCAAGGCCTTTAAAAAGGGGGAGTATTTACTCCGTGAGGGATAGTTTTTAACCTCCACCTATTTTATTCTTAAAGGCTGTGTGTGAAAATACCTGTTAACACATGCTGAAGAAAAAACAACCCATTTCTTCGTCGAAGAACAGTGGGCCTCACGAGCTGCTAGAAACTGACCTGTAAAAGCACTAGATTGTAACTCTTATCAGCGTCCAAGTGCTTTTCTTATCTGGTCAATATCCTTTCTCATATATCAAACAATATCCCAAACAGCTACAATGAAACATCTCTTTAGCACGATCATATGCTTCCTGACTATTTGCACAGCAGGTTACAGTCAGACAAAAACCAATTTAGAACTCATTGATATTTTTAATATGGAGTTCGTATCAGACCCCCAAATATCACCTGATGGCTCTAAGGTTATCTACGTGCGGAATTTCAAAGATGTAATGACCGATAGAAACCTGTCTAACCTGTGGGTCATAAACTTTGATGGTTCCAATAATAGACCTTTAACCACCGGGAATCAGAATGACTACTACCCAAGATGGTCTCATGATGGTAAGAAAATCGTCTTCAAATCGAACATGGCTGATGACAAAATGAAGCTGTACGTTATGTGGATGGATACGAAAGAAGCTGCTCCTTTGACAAATACCAAAGAGGTTCCCAATAGTATTTCTTGGTCGTATGACGATACACAGGTAGCCTTTAACATGTTTGTTTCGAAGCAGTCGGAATCGATTGTGAAAATGCCCAATAAGCCTGAAGGGGCAAAATGGAATACACCACCCACTTATATTGATGATATGAATTATCGAGGTGATGGGCAAGGTTACTTGAGAAGTGGAAACATGCAATTATTCACTTTGCCGATTGAAGGTGGCACGCCCAGACAATTGACCTTTACTGATTTTGATCACAGTGGTCCGATCTGGTCTTCAAATAATTCAACACTGTATTTTGAAGCCAATTTTCACGAAGAAGAAGAAATAGAGCCGCTAGATTCAGAGATCTACCAACTGACAATCGGCACTGGAGAGATCGAGGCAATCACAAAACGATATGGCCCAGATGGTAATCCTGCTTTGTCCCCGAGTGGCACTCAAATAGCTTACTTAGGCTTTGATGACCGATACCAAGGTTATCAGCTCACCGATCTGTATGTGATGAATATCGATGGGACAAACTCAAAAATAGTATCTAAAGACTTCGACAGAAGCATAGAAAGCATCAGCTGGAGTAATGATGGTAAAGGCTTGCACTTTCAGTACACGGACAAAGGCAATACAAAGCTCGCATACATGACACTAGGTGGACAGGTATCAGTCATAGCTGAAAATTTAGGTGGCCTTTCGCTGGGTAGACCCTACAATGCCGCAAGTTTTTCCGCATCATCGAACGGTAAGTTTGCTTACTCTCTGGGGACTACTGCTCATCCTTCAGATTTAGGTGTTGCGACTTCCAAATCAACCAAACGTTTAACTGCGCTAAATGATGACTTATTTGCTTTCAGAAATGTAGGAAACGTTGAAGAAATCTGGTGGGAGTCTTCCTTTGACCAACGTCAAATACAAGGATGGATAGTCACGCCTCCTAACTTTGACCCAAACAATAAGTACCCATTCATTCTAGAAATCCATGGTGGCCCATTTGCAAGTTATGGATCTGTTTACTCTGCTGAAATACAGGCTTTTGCTGCAGCTGGATACGTAGTGCTATATTCCAACCCACGCGGTAGTACTAGTTATGGAGAAGAATTTGGCAATTTGATTCATCATGATTACCCTAACCATGATTATGAGGACCTAATGTCAGGCGTAGATGCTGTGGTTGAAAAAGGATATGTAGATACAGAGAATTTATTCGTAACAGGAGGAAGTGGCGGAGGTGTCCTCACCGCTTGGATCGTGGGTAAAACAGATCGATTCCGAGCAGCTGTTGTCGCAAAGCCAGTTATCAATTGGTATAGTTTTGTGCTCTACTCTGATGGTGGTGAAGTCTACTCAAAGTATTGGTTTGACAAAAAACCGTGGGAAGATCCTGAAAGCTACTTGAGACGGTCGCCATTGACTTATGTGGCGGATATTACCACCCCTACTATGCTACTGACGGGCGAAGAGGATTTCAGAACACCTATTGCAGAATCAGAACAATTTTATGGTGCATTGAAGTTACAAAACGTCGAAGCTGCCTTGGTAAGAATACCTGGCGCATCACATGGCATAGCCAACAGGCCAAGCAATTTGATTGCTAAAATGGCAAGTATTTTGGCGTGGTTTGAAAAATACAAAACCAGTGATGAGGAAGAATGATTAGCCGACATCTAGACTGAGAATCAGTACTCAATAAAGAGGGTGTACATGTCTTCCTTGTGAAGCCTGATTGTTTAATCGAAGGAAACGTGTATCGCAGAATCGATGAGCAGCGACTTGAGAGATAGATTTTTCAAACGAAAACCCTAATCGAATGCATTAAGATTCGTTGATAACTGGATTGACAACAAAGCAACGATTGCCCTTCGGTTTATACCGACATCTCGGTCTACATACCCCCCAACAAAAATGAAGGAATGGATCTTTGCTGAACCCACCTAAATCATTATATTGGCGGCTTTTATTTCAACTATCTATTGCTAAATGACCCTTACGTAGAGGTCGTGACATACTGGCTAACCTTACCACCTATATATGCAAAAAGCATTCACATTCTTCAATACAGCAATCGCAGCGATCTGGCGTTCATTCATGCTTATCGTGCCTCTTCTGCTAATTATAGGCATTGTTTCATCCTGTCAGACAGCAAATGACAAAGAGAAAGATTCTGGATATCCCTTACTTGGTGCAGGATTTGGATTGTATAGCTCGACATTTCTTGTAGATGATCTAAGAAGCACGCGAGATTATTTCGTCGATACACTCGGTTTTGATATGTCAGAACCTGATGGTTTTGAAAAAGGCACTTTCGATGGAACCCTCACGACATCCATATACTTTCCCGATATGTCAACTATCGGATTCCTCGCCCTTGAGGATTCCCTTGTGACTGATAGCACCCCTTCATACATTTCGAAATTTCTGGCTAATTATGAAGGCGTGCAGAGCTATTCTTTATCCAGTTCCTCAGCTGACACAACCTATGACTGGCTGACAGCTCAAGGGTTCCAGATGGATTCTGTACAATCCTATCGGACTTCAGACAATCCACCCGAAGGTTGGTCGCGAGATGATGGTGGCAATCAAGAGCGTAGCTTAGATTTCAAACAGGTACACCTCTCTTATCTTCCAAGATTTATAGAAGATGTGAATACTGATTACCAAAAGATGCACAGGCAACGGAACACCTATTACGCCTTCTTCCGAAGCTATGCAAATCACCCAAACGGAGTGGTAGGCATTGCCTCTTTACAAATTGCAGTTGATGACCTAGATGAAGCCCGTAAGGCATATAAAAAAATGGGTCTCGCAGAACTGATCGATGACCCATCAGATAATAAAGCACGTTTTCAACTCAAGCGACATCAAGAAATAGAATTAGTAGCCTCACAAGCAACCGATGATGCACTTTCAAAATTCCTACAAGCTCGAGGTTCGGGGGTATTTGCTATACGTTTCGACGTTGCAAATCTTGATTCTACCTATCAATTTCTAAGCGAAAGACTTCCGGCTGCAGCGCTCACCCTCGATTCACTTAACGGTCGCATTACCGTACTAAGCGACTATGCGCAAGGCGTTCAACTAGAATTTGTGAATGAGCCTAATGAGCAAGCACTACGAGCTGAGAAATTTAAATTAGGCGCCAAATTGGATAGTGTGGCTCTTGATAATGCTGCGGATATGTATCAAAAATATTGTGCCCTTTGCCATGGTGAAAATCGAGAAGGATATGCTGCTGATTTTGCTCCCTCGCTTCGCTCCCATTCTCTCTTGGCCACATCTAATACCTCCAATTTTCTTCGCTATACCGTCCAGTTTGGCAGATCGGGTACGGCCATGGCAGGCTATCTAGACTCGCAAGGTGGGCCTCTCGAATACATAGAGATAGAACTGATCCTACAATGGTTGTATGAACAAAGTGGCGTCGAGGAACCTATTGAACTTTCAAGAGAACCCGTATTGGGAAATGTCGAGCTTGGCGCTGAAATCTACAGCGAAAAATGTGCTGTATGTCACGGACCAAATGGAGAAGGCATATCTGCACCCGCACTAGGAAACGCTATGCTGTTGGCAACTGCGACTGATGAATTCCTGAAGTATGCCATTATGGAAGGTAGAGATGGTACGCCGATGATCGGGTTCAAAGACAGCCTCAGCGTGGATGAAATCAATGGGCTTACAGCATTTCTCAGGAGTCGTGCCTCTGGCTGGAACATTCCAAAAGGTGATACGGTGAGGATTCCAACACCTGAGGAGTATGTACTGAATCCCAATAGTGAAGCACCCAACTTCGATCTACGAGACGGACTATACGTCCCTTCAAAACAAGTATATCAGGCCATGCAAGACAGTGCACGGATGATCATACTTGATGCCCGTTCAAAAGTCGCCTGGCGACAAACACATATTCCTGGTTCTGTTCCAGTTCCATACTACGAAGAACCAGAAGCATTTGTGGAGGATCTTCCAAACGATGGTACATGGATCGTTGTGTATTGCGCATGTCCGCATGCGGCATCACAGCGGGTAATCAATACCCTCAAGCGGTATGGCTATGAAAATACGGCCATTATTGATGAAGGTGTTCTGGTATGGGCACAGCTTGGATATCCGGTCAAGAACGGTCAATAGATCAGTCAGTACGACTTAGCAAATTGTAAATTGACTTCAAGTTGTCTGGGGTGGCACTATTATGTGCAGAAAAGAGAATGGAGATGTGAAAAACTAAATCGCATTCATGGATAGGTACCACTTACCATATGAAGCCAGTGTCCAGCGAAGAGGCGAAGTTTCTAAGCTCTTAAGCAGATGAAGTGACAGCCTTCGAAAAAAAACAACTGTGTAAATAGCATTTCCGGGCAAAACTTATGGTTATGTATTGAAAATAGAATAATTTAATTGCCACAATTAAACGAAATCACTATGGGTAAGGGTCAAGACGCAAAAAAGAGCGTAAAAAAAGAAGCTACAAAAACACCAAAAGAGAAAAAAGCTGAAAAAAGACTGAAAAAAACAAAGTAAGGGCTATCAAATGTTGTGCTTACTTGTAATGCACTATCCAAGTAAATAGACTTGCTTTCTGTTTATGGTCAGCGCATTTGCACATAAGGCAATCATAGTAGCTAATAGCTACTATGAAGCTCAAAAATAAAAAGGCATCGCTTCTACGGTAGAAGTGATGCCTTTTTTATGCGTCAAAACCAGTCTTACTGAACTGAAAAATACTTGGGGACTAAGCCCTTAATCTTATCCAGAGTTTCTGTAACCGTTAGTTCACTCATGCCTCCTGCAGCGTTGGCATGCCCATCGATAAGAAGATTGACTTAAATGTTCTAGGCATAGCGCGCCACTCTGCTGCGTCCGCATAACCAATCTAACTACCTTCAGGAAGGTCAAAAGTTATGCTCCGAAACAGGTGCCAACTCAACGGACAACCACTCCGCATATTAGTAATCCCTCCTATAAAAATGTTCATCTCCGGTGAAATTTGTCTCGATATGAGTATGTTTTCAGTTGATGTAAAGGGATTGAAAAACATTAACAATTGAAAGGTATTTACCGCATGATGAGTCCCCAGAGCCTAGAGTTCATATATATAGGAGACTCCATACTATCAACAATGGCTGTATCTCTGAATGGTGCGTGCTAAGCTTTGGAAATCAATGGAATAAAAAAATTACAAGAACTCGGGCTCTTTCATATTCGGGTTCACTAAAAAATAAAGCGAAAATCAACGTCAATTGGATTTAGAGAATCAATCCTTGTAACTTTTGAAGGTAATGAATAGGAAGGGCTTGAAACATTCCTTGATGGAATAAACAAGATAACCACAAAATAAACGTCTGCTCAACAAGGAATAAGCAATAGCCCCATAAATCCGAATCCCGTACCAATACGTTCGCTTTCAATTAAAAAAAGAAACCTAAAACGGTATAAAAATAATAGGTGTTAAATGCCAAACCCAACGTTGATACATAAGAACAAAGCCCGTAAATTTATAAATTTGGCTAAGTGACAACCCAAAAAATAAATGTATCCTAATCGCTTACTATTCTTATATAAACCATCTGCCTTAACGAACATTAAATGGAATCTGATTTAAAAACATTAGAATTTAAAGGACGTGTAGTTTTCCAAAAAAAAGGTTCCAACGTTTGAAAGGTTGCCCAAAGAGTACCACGAGAATGAAGCTTGTTTTGTTTTTGTGAATAAAGGTAGTTTTCAGGTTAGATCACAAACCGAAATTGTACAGGTAAACAAAGAAAATGCCCTATTAGCCAAATGCCTGAATTACTATTACGAACCCATAAAAGAGCATTGAAAAGTCAAAGACAATGTTGAAGTAGTTGGTATAATGCTTTACCCTGAATTGATTAAAGACTTATTCGCTTTCGACATTAATAAATCAACTTACTAGGTTGATTTTAACCTAAAACAAGTACAAATAAACCAGCTACTTGTACATTATAAAGAAAGCATCATCATATTGTTGGAAAATCCTGAGTTGGCAGATGAAGAATTGATTAAAAACAAGTTAAGGGAGTTCGTAATCCTTATGACTAAAACTATTTGCGCTCCTTCTGAACTTGATTTTCTTGCCTCCATGTTCAAACCCAATTTCGCGAAGTTTGAAGAAGTTATTCAAAGTAATTTATTCGCTAAGCTTAGCCTCGATGAACTCTCAAATCTTTGCCATATGAGTTTTTCAACCTTTAAGAGGAAGTTTAGAGATGTGTACAATGAAAGTCCTGTTAAGTATTTGAACAAAAAGAAAATCAATAAATCTATTGAGTTGTTGAAAAAAGACGATTCACGGATTTCAGACATTGCCTACGACTTAGGGTTTGAATCGCTCACCACATTCAACAAAGTATTTAAACAACAAACTGGGAAAAGTCCCTCCGGATATCGTTTGAGCAAATTTGATTAGTAATTGGACCTATTTGCAAAGTGGTTCATTAACAAAATCATGACATTTGTTTCAAATTTTTAAAAACAAAAAGTCATAAAAAAAGTAGGTAAAACAGACCGAATCGGAAGAATCGTATTAGGTATCTCTATAACCATATTGGGTATAGTACTTCACTCTTGGTGGGGGTTAGTTGGTGTCGGCATCATACTACCCGCAATTATGGGCTCAGACCCTTTGTATTCAATAGTTGGTATTAACACTAATAAAAGATAGGATGACCGACACAAGCTTTAAAAATAAATACGGTGACTGGGCTTTATTTACGGGAGCAACATCGGGTATCGAAGCAGAATTAACAAGCCAAATTGCAGCCAAAGGAATTAACATTGTGTTGGTTGCTCGAAAAGAAAAAGAACTGGAGAAACCGTTGCTTCTTTACAAAACAGGTATGGTGTTAAAACAAAATATATTTCGACTGATTTAGCCACCAACGAAGGAATTGAAAAGATAAAACAGGGTGAAGAAAAAATAGGGCTTCTGGTTATCGCTGCAGGTATTGAGGTAAATGGAGCATTTGAAAAAACTTTACTCGAAAGTGAGTTGAAGGAAATTCAAATTAATGTTGTTGCTACATTGCAGCTAACCCACCACTTTAGCAATTCCATGATTGAAAGAAAGAAAGGAGGTATTCTACTTATTTCGAGTTTATCTGGCCACATGCCAAATCCTTATTTATCGAAAAAGCATACGTACTAAATTTAGGAGCTTCTTTATATAGTGAACTAAAACCTAAAGGTGTTGATGTAACTGTATTGTCACCCGGATTAACCAATATGCCGATGGTAGAAAACAATGGCGTGGATTGGAACAAAACGCACATGCAAGCGATGGAACCTTCTGTGGTTGCCAAATAGATCTTAACGGTTTAGGTAAACGGTTACTTTCTGTACTCGGTGGCAGAAACAAAATGATGGCATTTATGTCAAAACTCAGTCCCTTGGAAATGCAAGCTACCATGAATGAAAAAATGATGCAAAAAGCAATTAATAAATATAAAATATAAAAATTTTGCACAGTCGAGATGACCAGTGAGCAGATAGCCCACTGGTCATCTCTTACGCTTACAACGGACAGGCTACACGACCAGATAATTCCTTCGTCAGTGCAGGCCAAACGCTTCTCACCCTACTCTAGTTTTAGCGTCTCGCTAGAATCCTCATGTCTGGTGCTAGCCGCTATGTAAAAGACTGAAAATTGAATATATTCTTACAATATTCAGTGTAATTCTAATAGTTGGAATTTACAAGGCCAAGAAATAGAAAGTGCTCCTGTGGGTGAACTCAAGCTACTTTAGAAAAGCAATGAAGCATTTCACAAAACGTCAAATTATATTTTGAGCAATGTGCAAGATTTGGATGATGGGTCACCAAACCCATGAAGAGGAAAGAAAGCCACAGATTTATTTGTATTTGTGAATGAGTTGTTTCACTTCTCATCAAAGGCACGGATGTGAAGGTTTAGACGACTAAAATGAAGGACTTGTTGTTTCAACTTATCCTTTATTACCAAACTGAAATAAACTACTTATTTGGAGTTACTGTTGTTTCACAAAACTGATTTAGATCCAAATATAATCTACCAATAAATTTTTAAAGCCTTTCAACTATCTCGTTTTTCGGGAGTCTTCTTATCTTTTTCTGATTGGTACGGACGTTTACTCATCTCATTAAATTCCTTAACAGTCATAACAATAAATGATATAAATGATATAAAAATAACAACTGAGTATATAACTATATCAAGATTGTCCGTGAAACTCATTGACTTTTTTTCAAGTTTAAATAAATTAAAAATCCAATCATAGTTGGTGGCCACAACCCAAGAAAGATTGCCCTCATAGGATTATCCATAACAACATAATAATACTCAGATATTAAAATCAAAGCTACTATGCTTGCAAGAATTATTAATTCGGGTATTTTGAACTTTTTAAACATGGGGTTATTAAATTTTTTTGACCCAAAAACCTGGATTTAATTAAGTAAAAGTAATATGCTTATCTGTTAAAGCAAATCAATTTATAATTATATTCAAAATTCTGGATTATTAGATAAATACGGTTTGATAAAAATTCAGTAAGCAGGTAAGGTGAGCTACAAAATTCTTTTTTGTACGTCTTTTTGATGTTCATTTATTAAAAAATAATGGCTTCTATACATTTAATGTGAGTTTTATGAAAAGACACTAAAAAAAGAGACCAGAACCTTATAGAGTCCCATAAACGATTGAAAAGGGATCAAGGCTGTAGGTCGTATTTATTGGTAATCAAATGGTGAAATGGGTTTAAATGCAGTAAATAGAGACATGCGGCCTGTCAGAAAAGAAAGGATTTTTCCAGTGCCTGTAATAAATGTAGTGACACTGAAAGTCCAATATCAGGCACCTTATTCCGCAAAGTAAGATTTGGCTTGCGTAAGGCATTTTTTATCTTTTTTGAAATGTCAACGAGTATCAAAAGCTTATCTGCCACCCAGGTGGGAGTCCGTTATGGCGTGACTAAAAAGACACAAAGAGCCTTTAAAACAATTGAAATTAGTGCCTGATTTTTTAGAAAAATATGTACCCGCTAAATAAAGTCACCTGCCAACAAGAAATAAAAATAACAGGAGCTAATTGCTACTTTTTTTATAATTCAAGCCAGCACTACTGAACTGAAAAATACTTGGGGACTAAGCCCTTAATCTTATCCAGAGTTTCTGTTACCGTTAGTTCACTCATACCTCCTGCAGCGTTGGCATGCCCACCGCCATTGAAGTGCTCTGCTGCCAGTACATTCACAGGGTTCCCCTCTCCTTTCGAACGGAAAGATATTTTCATGATACCATCTCTTTCTGAAAATACGATGGCTGCCTTCATTCCTTTAATAGATAAGGCCTGATTTGCTAAGCTATCGGTATCGCCTTTTTGATAATTATACTTCGCTAGTTCTTCTTTTGTCAAAGAGATGACAGAAACCATATAGTCCTCCATGATCTCCAATTTTTCACACATGGCGAACCCTTGCAAACGTAAGCGACTCGTTGTATTGTTATCGCTTAGGACTTCATGAACCAAATGATGCGCTACCCCACCGGCCAACAGCTTTGCTAATACTTCATGCGTCCGAGGCTGCACCGAAGGAAACCTAAAACTGCCCGTATCTGTCAATATACCAAGATACAAAGGCGTACCAATTTTCTGATCGAGTAAGGCGCCGTGGCCGGACTGCTCGATTAATTCAACAATCAACTCTGACGTAGATGAAGCCAAAGTTTCTGATACTCTTAAAGTTGGAAAATCTTCAGGATTCAAATGATGGTCGATCATGACCGTACGACAGGTTACGGCTTCAAGTAAGGCTTGCATATCAGGCCCAATACGGTTAGTTGCGTTATAGTCCAAACAGAACACTAAGTCAGCATCTGAAAAAGCAGCAGCAACGGCTTCTGCCTGGTCCGACATGAGGAGAAAAGACGAGGTGTCTAACCAATGCAAAAAACTAGGTGCCGCGTCAGGGTGACAGACAGTCGCTGTTTTTCCTAGTTTTTCAATAAAATGTAATAGGCCTAAAGAGCTGCCTATTGAATCGCCATCAGGCGATTTATGTGATGTAATAACAATGTTTGAAGCCGCTTTAATTTCAGCTTCTATTTGTTGGTATATATTCATTTTATTAAGATTGGTTTAGGTCAATAACCCAACGCTGAATCCGTAAGGTGACCTTTCAATATGTGTGTGATGTGTTTGATGACAGTACCTAGAGACATGCCTTCTACAAAAGTATTCAGGGTAATGCCATCGAAAGGCACGAAGCGGTCATTATAAAATAAAATGTCCTGAGATTTATTGAATGTTCGACTTTAAGATTACTTCGCTCAGCTCGTAATGACAGATACCGTTCTTATTCAGTTCTAACTCTCCCCTTCCTTAATCAACTGAATTGAGTCCATTCGAATGCTTGCATGGCTGATCAACGTGGTTAATATATTTTTCTCATCCAATGCTGTGCGAATTTCATCGGGTCTAATCGCTTTGTTTCGCTTGTATAAAGAAGCTAACCGACCAATTTCATGATCCAATGTCTGGTTCATTCGCTGGAGGCCTATCTCTATTTCTTTCGCTTTCAGTTGTTCTGCGATCTCAGACGCCGTCTTAATCATCTCTGGAAGTACGGTATCGACCAACATTTCATTTGCGATGAGGTCGTCTACTTGTCCGGGTATCAATTGCTTGCTGAACAAGTCTACAGGATAGTCACCTGTCACCTCCTCACTTGTATGGTTTACCACAACCCGCAAAGGAGTGTTGGGCAGAAAACGATCCACATATACGCCATGCTTGCCTGCTGTTTCAAGTACGAAGATCACTTCCAAGAGTATACCCGTTTCGCCTGTACCTCTCAGCACACCATAACTAGCGCCCCCTGTACCTAAGCTAAGGACCATATCTAGCGCTCCAGTCACCATTGGGTGATCCCAACTGATGAAACTTACGTCTTCTCTGCTCAAAGCACGCTTACGGTCAAAAGTCACTGATATACCTTCATCAGGAATCGAAGGGAACGCCTCTCTATTTGTACGTGCTGGGTGTAGTAAATACGTTCGCGGTGCCAAATCTTCCATTTCAATCCCAAAATGATTGAATACCTTGGTCATATAAATCTCAAGACTCAAGTCTTGATCAGCGTCCTGAATTTTATCTATCAACTGCTCAGCAATCATCGGTCTGAATGAATTCATTTCTAGGAGTCTGTCCCTTCCGTTGGCCAAAATTTGCTTTAGCTCTTTTTGATATGCTGATGTATCGACAATTAATACATCCAATTTGGTGCTTATATCAGACGTAGCCGCGGCCAAGGCCAGATCAACCAGACGGTTATTAAATAGCTGCCCAATTTGATTACCCCCTTCTATATTTTCTTCAAAAGCATTTAGGCCTTCATGGAACCAACGAACCAATACTTCTTGTGGACTGCCTTTCAGGTAAGGCACATGTATCTGAATATCTTCCGACTGCCCTATGCGATCCAAACGACCGATTCGCTGTTCTAATAACTCAGGGTGCACAGGCAGATCGAACAGCACCAAGTGATGTGCAAATTGGAAATTTCGGCCTTCACTACCAATCTCAGAACAGAGCAATATGCGTGCTCCATCTACTTCAGCAAACCAAGCGGCATTTCTATCACGTTGAACAATCGTCAGGTCTTCATGAAACACACTCACCTTTGCACTACTCAGCTTTTGCAATGCTTTTTCTAAGGCCAGTACTTTCGCTTTGCTTCTACAAATCAATAATACTTTGGCCGGTTTCAATTGAGCTAACAAATCCACCAACCACGTGACACGTGGGTCTTCCAAAAACCAAAACTTCTGTTTGGCCACTTCACTTACGCGGATGTCTTTATCAACTCCGTACTCTTTAGATAAACGCTTTATCCATTGCTCGTGATTATCGGCTGATTCCAAAGGACTTAAATGTGCTTTTCGCGTTGGAAAACCACGCATGGAGGATCGTGTATTCCTAAACACTACCCGACCTGGACCGTGTTGATCCAATAAATCTTCTATCAATTGATTTTTGGCAACTGTCCCTCTTTCCTCAAGTTTAGAGATTCTATCTTCGGTAAATATGGTTTGCAACAGGGCTTTGTCTTTGTCCTTTAGTGGATTCCCTTCGGACAAGTCTTCTACAATATTGGCGATCTCTTTGTGATCTTGTGATTCGTTAATGAACTCATCGTAATCAGCATACCTTTCTGGATCAAGTAGTCTTAGTCTTGCAAAATGGCTCTCGACACCAAGCTGCTCTGGAGTGGCGGTTAACAGCAGTAAACCCTTCGCCACTTTACTCAGCAATTCCACCACCGCATATTCAGGACTTGCCTTCTCTAAAGACCAAGCTAAGTGATGTGCTTCATCCACTACTAGCAGGTCCCAATCTGCCGATATCGCTTGTTGTGCGCGTGTGCTAGAATTGGCCAAAAAGTCAGTGCTACAAATAACCAACTGGTCATCTAAGAAAGGATTACCATCAGGCGCACTTTCATCCAGTGCAGCACATCTCTCCTCATCAAATATGTGAAACCATAAATTGAACCGCCTAAGCATTTCCACAAACCACTGATGAATCAATGAGTCAGGGACCAGAATGAGAATACGTGAGGCTTGACCGCTCAATAGCAAGCGGTGCATGATCAGACATGCCTCAATCGTTTTACCTAATCCGACCTGATCAGACAGCAAGACCCGCGGCGCATAACGAGAGCTGACCTCATGTGCGATGTACAACTGATGAGGGATAAGATCGATACGTCCACCTACAAACCCATTAATGGGCGAAATTCTACGCATATGATCGTACCCCAGCGTTCTTCTTCTTAATGCAAATACATCTGGAGTCTCCACATCACCGACAAACAGACGATCATCTACGCCATGCTGTACTGATACTGCACCTAAGTCTGCCTCTGACAAGACACCCGTTTTCCCGATGTATAAAAGCAGCTCCTCCGTGTCTTGCACACGATCGATAACGAATGGCTGTTTGTTTTTATCAACTACTGTATCTCCAGGCTTAAAAATGACCCTTCGCAACGGAGAATTAGCTAGCGCATATTGCCTAGTTTCTCCGGCAGCAGGAAAATTTATTTGGACCCGATTCTTATTTGTCTCCACGACAATACCTACTCCTAGCTCAGGCTCTCCCTCACTTGTCCATCTTTGATCTGGATAAAAATCCGCCATATTCTCTAATCTTTCAACCTCAACTAACTGCAAAACAGGGTGACATTTGCTGAAAAAACAAGGCCTTCTATTTATAGTTCCTCGATCATGGACTGAAGACCTACTTTTCATGACATGAGCATCAAGACGAGCGTGGGACACCTATGAAAATGAAAGTAATTACAGCAAGAATCGTATGCGTATAAACCGCTAGCCATCAAACCCTTAATGGCAATTACCTGAGCATCTTCGTAGTTTTTGGGATCTTTCTTGCATCTTGAAGGTACAATGCAGCGTATTAAACGCTAGTTGACTAACACTTACTCCAAACGATCTACCTCATGTATAAATATATCATCCTCACATGTAGCCTGCTAGCAGGGATTCACTCACTGTGCGCACAAGGTGAAGATCAAATAATGATCGGCACAGAATACATGTACTCCTCTGAGATCTTGAATGAAGAAAGAGCGTATTGGGTGAGTCTTCCTGAATCATACAGCGAAACCACATCCTCTTATAAAACCTACCCAATATTGATTGTGCTAGACGGCCATGCTCATTTTAAACCCGTAGTAGGTATGGTCAATTACATGAGTACTGGCTACAATGGAAACAGAAAAATTCCAGAAATGATTGTCGTAGGGATACAAAATGTCAATCGAAACAGGGACTTCACGCCAGATAAGATCATTACCACAAGAGCTAATGTTTATGGGGGTGGAGACAAATTTTTAAGTTTTTTGGAAGAGGAACTTATACCTGCATTGGATCAGCAATACCGAACAGTCCCTTATCGCATATTATTTGGGCATTCTTTAGGTGGCCTGCTGGCTGCTCATACTTTTATGAAAGATCAAACGCTGTTTAATGCCTTCATATCAGTTGACCCAAGTTTTGGGAATTGGGATGCAGCAATGATGGACCAAAAGTTAGATGCCGTCACAGAAAAATCATTTGATAGATTTATCTACCTCGCAACGGCCAATTGGGGGAAAAGAAACATCAGGAATCGTGATCGGCATGTCAGGTTTTATGAAGCACTGAACAATAAGTCTCCTAGTAAATTTCCAGGAACTTATGAATATTTCGAAAATGAGGACCATGGCTCCGTTCCCATCATAGCTTTTCATAATGGAATCTCATCCATCTTTCAAGGCTATGACATATCCTATCGTGACGTAGACCATACAGCACAGTTGATTGATCATTTCAAAGAGATTTCTGAACGACTGTCTTGGGAGTTTGTCCCACCAGAGGCCTTGGTAAACCGAGTAGGTTACCGCATACTCCGTAGCAAAAACAAGGAAGATCAAGCCACAGCCATTTCGTTCTTTAGCATGAATACTGAAAATTACGCAGATTCATTCAACGCTTTTGATAGCCTGGGAGAGGCATATGAAGCAGTAGACAATATTGATAAAGCTATCTCTAGCTACGAAAAATCCCTTGCCCTAAATCCAGAAAATCAGCATGCTAGCGCTCGAATCAGCAGTTTAAAAAAGGTAAAGTGACCATATGTAATGGGTCTAAGCTAATTGCACAGATGCCAACAAGCTTGACAAAAGGATATGCACTAGCAATCAGATGCCATAAGCCTTTCCACTCAATAATAAATGCCTGCTGTACCAAACCTATGAGACTCCGCTACGTATTTTGATGAAAGCATTATCTATGAAAATACTCTCTGTCGTCGTAGGCTTACTACTGATTCATTCTGTTTCATTTGGTCAGACAACCTCTGTTGAGGGAAAAGCAGCAACCTTTGCAGTCGTCAACTTAAACGCGCCCGATGAGGCCATTCAATTCCTTGAAAAAGGAAAAACCTCTTTCCAGAACATCAACTTGAATCGAGCTACTTCATAGCGAAGACTGCCATCGAAAATGATCTGCAAAAATCTATGGTCAAATCAAACCTAAAGTATTGTGAGAGCAACTTCAGAGAAAACCGATACTTCAAAGAAGCAGACCTAGAGGCGTTAAAAAGGCAGATAAAAGGCAGATAAAAGGCAAAAGGAATCTATGCGACACATTGAGAAATTTCTAGCGCCAGAGTCCCTGTCCAAGCCTCCAAATAAGATAAAAAAGCTTGGTACTCCCTATTCTGTACCTTTACGAAAGAATAACTCAGCTGAGTATGAAATCTTTGAATATCGTCATGGGACTTGCCACACTAGTAGTAATAGCAACCGCCGTAATGAAGGTGTTACATCTTCCCGGATCAGCAACAGCAGAGCTCATAGGCAACCTCGCATTTCTCGTAGTCTTTTTTGGACTGGCCATACAAAACTCCAAACTTAAGCGGCGAGTAAAGGAACTTAAAAGCAATCAGAATTCTTAGGTCTGACTGATTGTGACTAAGTGGTTGCTGGCCTCTCCTGAGCACATGACAAGCATCGGATTCACCTACTCATAGTTAAATGTATGATCCGGAATAGCAACCATATTCGAACTTTGATCGGCCAACTTTGAAAAAGTGAATAGATCATTTTTGCTTTTGTAAAGTGCCATCACGTCTGAAATCTGCGTTATCAATGTGACGAGTAATCCTTTATTTTCCAGCGTTATTCTTCTGGGTTTGTGATCCATGACACAAAGAAAAACTATACAATAACCTTCCAAAAACAAAATAATACATCAAACAATCATCTATGTGACGTAGCTCTAGCCACCAAACAAATTGTTACAAAACGCCTCGCAGCGCAATAAAATAAATCTAATTAATACCTTACCCGCCAATCTGAAACGAAAGATGATGAAAGACCATACAGTGCTGAAATATATTGAGGATCTATTAGAGAACATGCCTGCTGACTGGTTGAGTTTAACAACCCACCGTCTAGACATTTATGATGAAAAATTAGCCAAAACTCAATTCTTAGATCAAATTGAAATCCTCTATAAAAATAGCAATAGTGAAATATCGGCCCTCATTGGATTACCTACCGCCTTCGACTATATCCGATTAGGGCATCCCTTGTCTTGTATACTAGAATGGGGAATTGCGCACTTAGTTCATCTGAATCCAGACAATGTAATCAGCTTTTCATCAAAGACGATTCCAATTTTAGCAGTGCTAAGAAAGAACTTATTGGATCATAAAAACACCCAGTTCGTTTATACCGATGACCTGCCTCCTGCTTTTGATTTCGAAGTCTTAAAGCATGTGTACGGATATCAGTTTGAAGTACAGAAGGTTGATCATGTATCCGCCATTTCCAAGTTCGACGGCAGCACTATTTTCATTTCACAACAGAATGAAATGCGTGCTTTTGACCTCACCCCGCATATTGACTTTTTTATCAGTGTCCATGCTCAGCTGGGAAGTATACTTCTCGTAGTTGGCGAGCAAAATGAAAGTTATATCTCTGAGATACAGCATGTCCGAAGAAGAGAGACAATTGCCATGACGCCAGCCAATTGCTTAACTGCCTTGCAGCAGCTCATACATCAGACTGCTGCTGATGATAAGCAAAGCAACGTCGAGACAAACAAAGCACTTGTGATCGCTTCTATTAAAGAGATC
Source organism: Cyclobacteriaceae bacterium (assembly GCA_047627515.1). Classification (GTDB taxonomy): domain Bacteria; phylum Bacteroidota; class Bacteroidia; order Cytophagales; family Cyclobacteriaceae; genus JAYPLE01. Next base: position 19,226 of record JBLHTU010000032.1, read on the forward strand.
ACAGGAACCGAGTCAGAGGCGCTATTGGGTTCATCCGGCCTATCTGTTCAGTATGCGATCATGATGGGGTTAATTGATGATGCCCTAGAAAAACACAAAGGAAAGGCTATTAAAATCATCGTCCCTCCAAATTGTTATGGTGGAACAAACGACCAGGCAAGACGAGTTGCCGCTTGCATTGATAATGTTGAGATTCTGGATTTACTCGTTGATGGTGATCATGATATGGCTCAAAGTATTGATCTCGTCCTAAATAAAGTTGCAAATGAAGATGCTGTCCCTTACATCATCGCTGAAATTCCAACCAACCCTAGAGTTGAAGTCCCTGACCTTCTACAACTGAAAGCTGTACTAAGTGCTGCCCGTACTACGGCAACGGGTGAAGTCGCTATCGACCCCGTCTTTATATTAGATCAAACGTTTTGCCCTAATGTGCAATTTTTAGGCAGTGACGGAATACTCTCAACCGTGAGGACCATTTCATATGTGAGTGGATCCAAATTTCCAAGTGGTGGGCAATGCACCGCTGGCTACTGTGTAGCAAATGAAAAAGCGGAAGCTTTGATGGGTAAAATAGACCTGCACCTACGACTTTGCGACAACGAGGCGACAGATCTTCAAGTCAAAATATTAGCAAAACAATTGCCTTCCATGAATCAAAGAATTCATGCTGCGTATAAGAATACTCGTGACTTTGTGAATTTTATTGAAGCCGCTTTACCCACGGCGAAAATCAATTTTGTTTCGGAGGAATTGGCAGAAGCAGGCTTCACCCCTTCTGTCTTTTCATTAGACCTACCTTCCAAAGGAAATAACGCTGAAGAAAGAGAAACGTACAAGAGAGCGCTGAATCACAAATTAATCGATCTAATGATTACCCAAATCCCGGATGAAAGCAAGTACTGTGTGAGTTATGGCCAGCTGAAAGGTTGCTATTGGACGATCCCTGCAACATCTACACAAGGGACGACGAAAGAAGGCGACAAAGATTATATCGCTCGCGTGTCACTATCTGCTGATATGGATCTTGAGAATCACAAGAAAGTCTTTTCAGATTTTGTGAGCCAAATTTGACTCTGTTGATCACTGAAAACCGCGTAGGATCACCATCAATAAATAGTCGAAGAGACATGAATAAGTAGCTGAAGAAGCGAGAAGAAAAGGAAAAGTCTAAACGACTGTCAGCAGTACAGATAAATCTTATCCATAGGTGCTGTGTACAAACTTCAATAGGTAGGATTTATAACCTCTTAGCGAAATGTTCTTAACCTACTAGATGACCCTTTGCGGGTCACGGCACGATGGCCTATTTTCGTCTGTGATCCACGGTAACACGCACCTTCATCATGGGCGTTATATCTGATAATCAATCATAGCTATGCGAGTTACATTCATTCTAATCCTAATCTTTCCTTCCTACCTATCATTAGGCCAAAGCTCCTGGCATCAACCCTTTGAGGCATGTGGAATTGAAGGGAGCATCACGATTTATGATTATAATCAAAAAACCTGGATGACAAATGACGTAGAGGATAGCCAAACCCTCACTCTTCCTGCTTCGACTTTCAAAATTGTAAATACTCTGATAGCTCTTGAAACTGAAACTATCAAAGATGAAAATGAAGTAATCCCCTGGATAGATGATTACGACACATTGAAATATGGTCATCGTCCAAATACCTATCATAGTATGAGCATACAAGAGGCCTATAAATTATCTGCAGGCTGGGCTTACGTGGAGCTCGCAAAACAAATTGGAAAGGACAGATATGGAAGCATACTATCTCAAATAGGGTACGGAAATGCTGACCTATCGATTGAAGATCCTGATTTCAGGAATTTTGGAGATTTCGGTGTTTCGCCAGTTAACCAGATCGAAATACTGGTTGGGATCTATGAAGAAACACTACCCTTTTCAAAACGATCTTTTGATATCCTGAAAGAAATGATGGTGGCAGAAAGAACTGATGACTACGTGATCAGAGCTAAAACCGGATGGACAACAGATGGTGGTAAGGATACTGGCTGGTGGGTTGGATACATCGAAAGATCTGATAACGTATATTTTTTTACTACCCGTCTAATCAAAGACGTACATGAAACAAATCCCAATTTTGCTAGATGCAGAAAAGAAATAACAAAGCGTATCTGCAAGGAAATTGGGATACTGTAGAATGAGTTCTAGAAAAGCATCCCTCCTCTGAAGCGCCAGGCTAACCATCGATTTGGTGAACTAAACGACCAATACTATCTTCCAATCGTAACGGTGTCAACTATACCAAATATTTATCACTGATCCCGTACGCCAAAAGGGCATAGCCTACTGAAAATAAAGTCGCGAAAAAATGGAAAGAGTATTGTCTAGAATAGTCTTTATTACACTGATATCAATCGCATTACTATCTTGTAATGACACCGGAAAAAAGAACTCTGCTGATGATCAAGAAACAGGACCAAATACTGAGTCAGATCTGAATCAGGACACTACACTACTAGGTTCAGAATGGAACTTAGTATGGTCAGACGAATTTAACACAGACACCATCGATGTCAATAACTGGAACTTCCAAGTGGTGGAAGCAGGACGCTTCAATGATGAATGGCAACGTTACACGAATAGCAGTGAAAATGCCTATCTGGAGAACAATAGCCTAGTAATCAAAGCCATCCACGAAAGCGATAGCCACGGCATGGATCAATACACATCGGCACGGATGCACACAGCAAACAAACAGGCATGGAAGTATGGACGGATTGCCGCACGCATGAAACTTCCTGCGGGTGAAGGTCTCTGGCCTGCATTTTGGATGCTAGGCGCAAACATTGACGAAAATGGAGGTGATACGCCTTGGCCACAAACAGGTGAGATCGATATCTTGGAATTGTATGGGTCGAAAGATGATGGGATGATCGAAGCCAATCTTCACTATGCTGATTCCTCTGACTCACATGCCATGATGGGCGCTGCAGCGTTCAAATTGGCGCAAGGTAAGTTCGCTGATGCCTTCCATGTATTCGAACTTGAGTGGGATGCGGATAGGATTGCCTGGTTTGTGGATGGAGAACAATTTGCCTCTACATCCATCACATCAGATGAGCTATCAGAATTTCATGAAGCCTTTTTTATTCTTCTGAATGTAGCTGTGGGAGGCACGCATGCTGGCCGCCCTGACATGACTACCACATTCCCTCAGTATATGTATGTCGACTGGGTACGAGTTTACCAGAAATAGTATCGAGACTGATCGCTAGCAGTTTTAAAAGAGAAGGGATACCAACCTGCAAACATTCAACTAGCTTATCAGAATGATAGTATGGGCAGTGCATAGACGAACTGAAAGTAAACACCTGTGAGCGGCCTGGAGCCTAGCTCTGTGGTGTAAATAGCTTTGCGAAAAAGTCCTTTAGCATCCTTGTGTGCGTTGCCAAATAATTGCAAGCCAGCTCTCCACCCAATGAGCTTATCCTTTTTTGCGTTGTTGCCTAAGCTAGCATCATCGATACTCGCAACTGGCAGTACCATGATATCAAAGAATACCCGGGTAAAAGCTGATGCGGCTCGTGGCTCATCATACTCCTCTATTTGTGTATTAACAAAGGCCTTTGAAGTCATTTGTCCACCTAAGTAAATACCCCCAATGGTCGCAAAGGTTCCCTCACCAAACCCAACTTGCTCTACGCCTGCACTGCGAAAGTAGCCTCCTCCTCTCGCACCATAATCAATGGATACGGTTGCTGGGGCATTGAAAAATGTCGTAGTTTCTCCTGAGGCAAAATTGGTCGACGTCTCAATATCGGTGATGATCTTAACATCCTTCGTTTTTGTCTTACTACTCAAGGGCAAGAATAGCCCCCCATCGAACAAGAACGCAGGTCCCTTTCCTCCAAGTATATAGATATCAAAGCCGACCATTCCTTCGACTGCCATCCCGTTACTCAGAGCCAATCTTACGGGTACGCCTATCATCAAGGCATTGTCCACACTTCCCTCAAGTCCAAGACCTACGCCGACAAAACTAGTTTTGATCTGTAATGGGTCATCCGCGATAAGTTAGTAGCTGATTTGACAGAATGATTGAAACCCAAAGAAAAACAGTATAGTAGATAAGAGGATTTTCATGTTTTTTATCACAGAACTGCTGTCTTTGGTCAACAGATGTAATACCATAAAGACGGTATATTATCAGATTTTCTGATCATTTTTTACACTGAACCGCTGCATAACTAAGGCCAGATTTAGTGACAAAACCGCTAATTGCTATCTCCCCATATACTACAATGCTGCGGCTTACATCTTCCTCAAATGAGATATTAAACTTGGAGAAAGTTCTGACCGTTTATATCAAAAGATGACCTTTTTAGCACTGTTAACGTGACATTAAAAGTAAAACTCAAAACATCATGTTAAAAAGCTACCTCAAACTAGCATTTAGAAATCTGGTTAAAAGCAAGACCACCTCATTGATTAACATCGGGGGATTATCAATAGGATTTCTTTGTGCTTTCCTCATTCTTATTTTTGTTCAAAAAGAAACTTCCTTTGATAAGTTTCACTCGAAATCATCTGAATTGTATCGTGTCCTTACCATCGATGAGGCTTTAGGTGTTACGAGTAACCTAGTCGGTATTACACTGCCGGCGTTGGCACCTGCCATGATCGCAGAGCTACCCGATGTGGCTAATGCCGTTCGGCTTTCTTATGGTGGTAGAAATCTGATAGACTACAATCGCATTCCACTCTATTCAGAACGGCTAGTTTACGTGGAAAATCAGCTTTTTGAAATGTTCGACTTCGCTTTGGTCGCAGGCAATCAAGAAACCGCATTGACAGCTCCAAATACGGTAGTCTTGACGGAAACATTTGCAAAAAACTTATTTGGTCAAGAAGATCCAATGGGGAAATCCATCCGCATGGATAATAGCCAGGAATTGGAAGTGGTAGGCATCATGCAGGACGTTTCAGAAAATGCACATATGGAGTTTGACGTGTTGGTAGCCATGGTGCCAGAAGAAGCGGATACTAACTTTAATCAGTACTTGAATTCATGGCAAACGATTGCTATGACAGAATATGTTGAGCTAAAAAAGGGAAGCTCAGAGACAGCAATAGAATTGGCAATGGAAACAATCATCCGGAGTCATGATGTGGGTGAAAACTTTAGTGTAACACTGCAGCCGCTTACGGATACACATCTCAATTCTTCCGGAATATTGTTCGACGACTACAACTTCAATAAAGGAGATGCCAGCTACATCTACACGTTGACCATCGTAGGGCTTTTTGTAGTGCTTATTGCTGCGTTCAATTTTATGAATCTTTCTACTGCTCGCTCTGCCAATCGCGCCAAAGAAGTAGGCATGCGTAAAGTATTGGGAGCGGCTAGAAAACAACTTAGATTTCAGTTTTTGACAGAATCCGTCATTGTATGTTTTATGGCCTTACTGTTGGCCTTTCTTCTACTCTTTTTGGTGGGTAATTTCATTACTTATGGTCTCAAGGTTAATCTGGCGATTTACCTACTGACTCAGCCTTCTATCTTGGGGGTCATTCTACTATTTGTTTTGTTGATCGGTTTATTGGCTGGTTCCTATCCAGCGTTTTTACTATCTGGCTTTGCTATACTCAAAGTACTCAAAGGCAATTTTAAGACTGGTGCATCAGGTGTATGGTTGCGCAAAACATTAGTTGTCCTCCAATTTACTGCATCGATCGTCATGATCATAGGGACCATGGTGGTGTACCAGCAACTAGAGTATATGAAAAATGTGGACAAAGGATTTGCTGAAGAGCAAGTTGTGACGCTGAGTTTGCAGGATGAAACATTGGTAGAAAATGCAGAGCAGCTAAGAAATAGATTTGGTGAGATCCCGATGATTGAAAAAATGGCCTTGTCCAACTCAATGCCCGGAAGAGGGTTCGGTCGCCGAGGGATAGTACCCGAGGGTTATGAAGGTGAGGATACTTGGATAATTAGTATCATGAGCGTAGATGATGACTATTTTGATTTGATGGATATGGAAATGATTGCAGGTCGCAATTACAATGGAGATTCTGAAGCCGATGCGCAAAATTCCTTGGTCATCAACCATGCTGCTGCCGAAGCGATAGGATGGGACGATGCTGTTGACAAAAAGATCGCGTTTGGTGGTGTTGATCGTATAGTAATTGGAGTTGTCAAAGATTTTCATTTTGCGAATATGCGACATAAGATTGAACCTTTGATGTTGGTTTACAATCAGGGATCCGATCGTGTTTTGTCACTCAAAATCCAACAGGAAAACATGGCCAACACTTTAGATGAAATTCAAAATGTATGGGCAGATGTTAATCCTAATCACCCTTTCGAGTATCAGTTTTTTGATGAGGAATTTGGACAGCAATATGCCAACGATGAGCAATTTGCGGAATTGGTCATCTCATTTGCTTGGTTGGCAGTATTCATTGCATGTCTAGGGTTATTGGGGTTGTCCACATTTACTGCAGAGCAACGCATCAAGGAAATTGGGATCAGGAAAGTGATGGGAGCAGGAATTGGTCAAATGGTGTTGATGTTGTCAAAAGAATTCACCAAACCGGTTTTGCTTTCATGTTTGATTGCCACGCCCATTGCCTATTATTTTTTATCAGGGTGGCTTGAAGAGTTTGCCTATCGCATCAGCATGCCGTGGATGACGTTCGTGTTGGCTTGTGTGCTCGCGATGATCATTTCTCAACTTACAGTGAGCTTCCATGCGCTGAAGGCTGCCAGATCAAATCCAGTGGATGCATTGAAATATGAATGACCCTTTGGAGAAAAGTCATTCGTCTTCATATACAGAATAATAATATGTTTGGTTTAAAAGACCCTAACAATGGTGCAACAAGTACGATACTAGTACCCTTTAGGCCGCGCCGTAGGACTCTGAGTCACGGCTTGACGTTTTTGGTACACTTGGTGAAAAAGGGCTAATGGTAATTTTGGCATTAAAAAAGAATTGCACCTTGGTTTGGCTTAAGCCTAGAAATCAAAAACCAACAATGAATCTATGAAAAGAAAAATGGTAATGGAATGGGTTTGAATACTTACTATGGGCGGTATTTATTGGGGAGAAAAAAAATCAGTCCCTTTATTGAATATGGTGCGGAGTTCTTCTTCGGCTTCAGTGACTTCCCTCCTAGCAAGACCAATTTTACCTTTAATCATACAACTCAAATTGGGGCACAATATACCTGTGACTATGAAAATAAGTTACGTCTCAGTTATGCTCATATTCACCAATCCACTAGTGAGCTGCTTGACCCTAATCCTGGTGAAGACGGGAATGGTTTTAATGTCACATATTTATGGCTTTGGAAGTAATGCAAAGACCAAACAATAAATCACAACCATGCATAAAAACAGTATTCTAATATTTCTGATCGCAGTGTCAACGCTTAGTTTTGCCCAAGTACCAAAGAAATCAGCCTCCGTTGAGGTCAATGGAAAGAGCATCTATTATGAAATCTATGGTGAAGGAAAACCCCTCTTTCTTTTACATGGATACACGCTGTCTTCTAGTTCATGGTTGCCTTACGTTGAAGACTTTCATGAAGCATATGAAGTATACCTAATTGATTTAACAGGGCATGGAAAGTCTGAAGCTTTTAAAGAAAGTCTATCCATTAGATCAGTAGCACAGGATCTAAACCTACTAGCTCAGCATTTGAAATTAGATAGTATCAAGGCGATTGGTTTCAGTTTTGGTGGTGATGTCCTGTACCAGCTGGCGCTCATCAACCCAGCATTGATAAAATCAATGATTACAATAGGAGCGGTGGGCACCTGGACAGTAGATGATTTTCCTGAGTATCAGACAGCTTTTACATTTGAAAATAGAGCCAATTTCCCATGGTTGTTAACAAACCATGGTACGGATGCCAAGATATTAGCCCTCATGGATCAGTTTAAGAATTATACAGTCAGGGTGAGTGACGAGGAATTACGATCAATAAGACCTGAAGTACTAATAATGATCGGTGATGATGATGATGGTATGGATATGGAAGAGGTAGTTCGAGTTAAGAAATATCTGCCTAACTCGGACCTCTGGATATTACCCAACGTGGCACACGGAGCTCATGAAGGAGAAACCAAGGAGGAATTCATCCTAAAATCAAAAGCCTTTCTATCCAAAAAATAAAATGCTAACCCTATATTTAAAGTCATAG
>JBLHTU010000033.1:0-27046 GCA_047627515.1 Cyclobacteriaceae bacterium
ATTTATTCTGTGCCATTGGCAGGCGGTACTCCCTCCAGGTATATGAATGCGCTTGGATTTCAAGCATCCGTTTCTCCTGATGGCAGTAAAATTGCCTTCGTCCGAGGAACATGCCGTACAGAACGCGAAGCATATCGAGGCCCAGCCAACAGAGACATATGGGTATTTGATAAGGTGGCCAATACCTATCAGCAGCTTACCACGTTCGAAGGAAATGAATTTTCTCCTGAGTGGCTAGATGATAGCTCTATTCTCTTTATCTCTCCAAAAAGCGGGAAATACAACCTTCACCGAATTAGTCTAGCAGGGGAAGAAACTCAATTGACGACAGAGACAGAGTTCGGTATCAACACCTTTAATCTGAGTAAGAGTTCCGGGAAGGCTGTGTATCAAGTGGGTGGAAATGTCAATCTTTTTGACCTGTCAACTAATACCAGTAACCAGCTTGCAATCAATGTAAGTAGTGATTTTAGGTTTGATCCAGTTGTCACCAAAAATATTAGTGATCAGGTAGAGTCGTTCTCTGTTTCACCAGATGGAGAGTACATGGTGTACGCTCACCGAGGGGAGATCTACGTTACACGGAATGACAAAGAGGACAAAAGAAGTGTCAGACTTACTACCACCGCTGCTCGAGAGCAACAGCCCATCTGGTACAATGATGAAACAATTCTATTCACGTCCGATCAAAATGATCAATTTGATATTTTCGCTATTCGATCAAGCGCTACCGAAAAAAATCTTTTCAAGTCCTTGAAGCACGAAACGATCCCTGTCATAAGTAGCGATGACGACGAGTTTGACCTGAGCTTATCGCCTGATGGTAAAAAACTAGTGTACAGACAAGGGAGAGGAAAACTATTAGTTTCAGATATTTCAGATGAATTGAAATTGAGTAAGACCATCACCTTGCAAGACACATGGGATACTCCCGGTCAGGTAGATTGGTCTCCTGATAGTAAATGGGTGGCTTACTCATTGGCGGACTTATACTTCAACAATGAAATCTACATTCATCCAATTGACAACTCTACAAAACCTGTAAATGTCTCTATGCATCCTAAAGGAGACTACAGACCCAAATGGAGTCCTGATGGATCAAAGCTAGGTTTCATTTCAGAGAGAAATAATGGAGATGCCGATGTTTGGTTTGCATGGCTTACGAAGAGCGACTACGAGAAATCAAAAGAGCAGTGGAGAAGGGCATCAAAAGAAGAGGAAGAAAAAAAAGAAGAGGAATCTACAATAGAGGTAACTATCGATTTTGATGGCTTATACAAGCGCTTGGTCCAAGTCACTTCCTTCGTTGGGAACGAAACTGATTTCAGTTTTGACGACAAAGGAGAAAGTATTTATTACACCATCGGTGGGTCAGGTCGTCAAGATTACAAGCAAAGTCGAAACCTATTTAAAATCAAATGGGATGGCTCCGATAATGAGGAGATAATTGGAGGTGATAAATCGCCCAACAGCCTTAGTCTTTCCAAGGATGGATCCTATGTTTATGCGAATACATCAGGAGGAAAAATCACGAGAATTAAGACGAAAGACGATAAAACAGAAAACCTTTCTGTTAGCTCCAAGCTTGCTATCAACTATCAGGGTGAACGGTCTCAGATCTTCGAAGAAGGATGGCGAGCCTTACGGGATGGTTTTTACGATCCAAATTTTCATGGTAACGATTGGAGTGCTTTGAAAAACAAGTACAAGCCACTGGCCATGGCAGCAAGTACTAAAGAAGATTTTCAATATCAATTTAACTTGATGCTAGGCCAGCTTAATGCTAGTCATATGGGCATGTATCGAGGAGATAATCAAAAAGAAACGCAAAGTCAGCGATCTGGAATGATGGGGGTCGAAGGTCTGTCTGGAAAAGATGGATTTGAAATCACATATGTACTAGAGGGCAGTCCAGCGAGCAGGAAGGAAAGTAAATTGGATGTAGGAGATGTTATCATGTCTATCAACCAGCAATCGGTCAGTGGCACTCAAAATTTCTACGATTTACTGCTTGACAAAGCAGAAGAGCCTGTGCTCATGGAAGTCAAGCGAAAAAAAGGCTCTATTGAAGAAGTTGTGATTTGGCCTGTGAGCAACCTGAGTTCTTTACTGTATGATGATTGGGTAGAATCGCGCAGAAAACTAGTAGATACGTATTCTTCAGGCAAACTTGGATACTTACATATCAGAGGAATGAACTGGACTAGTTTTGAGCGTTTTGAAAGAGAATTAACAGCCGCAGGTGCAGGCAAGGAGGGAATAGTGATTGATGTAAGGTACAATGGCGGAGGCTGGACTACAGACTATCTCATGGCAGTTCTTAATGTCAAACAACACGCATATACCGTCCCACGTGGCGCGGCCAAAAGCCTAGAAGCAGAACATCAAAACTTCAAAAACACGTACCCGTTCAGTGAGCGACTGCCTTTGGCTGCTTGGACCAAGCCTTCCATCGCTTTATGTAACGAAAATAGTTACTCCAATGCGGAGATTTTCTCACATGCCTACAAGACGCTTGGCATGGGTACCTTAGTAGGTCAACCTACGTTTGGAGCGGTGATATCTACTGGTGGGTGGAGCCTGGTAGATGGTTCGTATGTAAGGATGCCTTTCCGAGCCTGGTACGTGAAAGCAACTGAGGAAAACATGGAACACGGTCCCGCGGTCCCTGACATCCTAGTGGAAAATCCTCCCGCTTACAGAGCGAATAACATTGATCCACAATTAAAGCGATCAGTAGATGAATTGCTAGGACAGCTGTAGTCCAAACTATTTTTAAGTAGAAGCAAAAAGAGGAGGTAACCGCTAGCGGTTACCTCCTCTTTTTTTACTCCTACACCGTAAATTAGTATTTAGTAATCGTCGGGTCTATTTCATTTGCCCAGGCTAGAATGCCTCCTTTTAGGTTATACACATTGTCAAAGCCGTGATTTTGCTCAAGGTATTTTACAATATTACCACTGCGCGCACCACTGCGACAGTGTATTACTACTTGTTTATCTTTGGAAATTTTATCGATATTATCGGGTATGTCCCCCATTGGGATCACCTCTCCACCAATTTCTGCAATTTCGATTTCGTTGAGCTCTCTTACATCAACTAGTTGAAAATCCTGCGCATTGTCACGCATCTCTTTTAGCTCACTTACAGTTACTTCTTTCACGCTTCTTTTTTTGGTAAGATAAATACTCTTGCAAAATATTGGTTCAGTTAAGCTGCTATTTGAAGTGTTTATTGCTTTTTTGTTCAAGAAATTGCCATCACTTTCAAATCATATTGACCATGAATCACACACATTTTGAAACGATTGCCATACGGAGTCAAGCAGAGCGGAGTCAAAACAGAGAGCATTCTGTGCCTATTTACGCTACTTCAAGCTTTGTTTTTGACGATGCAGAACATGCGGAAGCAATGTTTAAGGATCAGGTCGAAGGTAATATCTACAGCAGATATTCTAACCCAAACAACGACGAATTTGTATCAAAACTTTGTCAGTTGGAAGGGGCTGAGGCAGGGATAGCTACGGCTTCAGGTATGGCCGCAATGTACACCAGTATAACGGCGTTTTTGTCCAGCGGCGATCATGTGGTTGCTTGCCGGTCTATATTCGGGTCGACACATCAGATCTTGTCACAGCTGTTACCCCGCTGGGGGATCGAACATACGTATGTAAATAGTTCAGCATCGATTGAAGAATGGGCGGCCGCCATTCAACCAAAGACCAAAATGATTTTTGTAGAAACACCCAGCAATCCAAGCTTGGATATCATAGACCTGGAAGCCATCTGTCAATTAGGTAAAAGTCGCAATGTGCTGGTTAATGTTGATAATTGCTTCGCTACTCCTTACCTACAACAACCCATGAAATGGGGAGCCGACATTGTCACACACTCTGCAACAAAATTTATCGACGGTCAAGGAAGAGTCCTTGGAGGAGCTATTCTTACAAGTAACAAGCTCTTGCCTAAAATCAAATTTATGGCAAGACATACTGGCCCTGCTCTGTCCCCTTTTCACGGGTGGATCTTATCTAAGAGCCTCGAAACCTTAGCAGTAAGAATGGATCGACACTGTCAAAATGCTCTTGAAGTTGCAACCTTTCTAACAAATATATCTGAAGTACATGCCGTCAAGTATCCCTTTCTCTCATCGCATCCAAAACACTTGTTGGCCAAAAAACAAATGTCACAAGGAGGTGGACTTGTCACATTTGAACTTCTTAGCGGACTTGAGAACGGACGCCGGTTTCTGAACGAACTGAAAATGATTTCTTTGTCTTCCAATCTTGGAGATACAAGAACAATTGCCACCCATCCTGCCTCTACGACGCACAGTAAACTCACGGATAGGGAGCGTTCTGACGTTGGGATCACCGATGGGTTGATTCGCTTATCTATCGGACTGGAAAATATTCTAGATATTAAGGCGGATATCAGTCAAGCATTAGCAAAAATCACCGTCTAAAAAAGCCGCGTCAAACCTGGAAATGCTATCAGGAGCGCCAGAAAGACAATCTGAATCAGCACAAATGGTACAATCCCTTTGTAGATATGAGCCGTACGAACTTCTGGGGGAGCGACACCTTTGAGGTAGAAAAGTGCAAAGCCGAATGGGGGCGTCAAAAAGGAAGTCTGCAGGTTAACTGCCAATAAAATCCCAATCCAAACCAAATCAATCCCCAGTGCAGCAAACAGAGGTGCCACAATCGGCACAATGATAAAAATTATTTCAATAAAATCAATAAAAAAGCCGGCGATGAAAACGAGCAGCATCACCAGCGCTAGAAACATATAAGGTGATAGGTTGGATTCCTGGATGATTTCAAGAAATAGCTTATCTCCTTCCAGTCCACGAAACAGTAACGAAAAGGCCGTCGCGCCCACTAAGATCATAAAAACCATAGAAGTCAACTTAGTCGTTTCTTCGGCAACCTCTCGCAGCATCTTGAGTCTAAACTTACCGGTACCCATGGCCAATAAAACTGCTCCAAAGGCACCTACCCCAGCTGCTTCTGTTGGGGACGCAATACCACTAAAAATAGAGCCCAGCACTGCCAAAACAAGCAAAAATGGCATCAGAAATGTCCAGACAAGAGCCTTTGTAAAACCTAGAGCCCTAAAATCTTCCAATTCCTTTGCAGGGATTGCAGGAAGGCGGTCCGGATAGATGGAAGCGTACACAAAAATGTAAAAAATATAGGCACCTACGAGCAATGCCCCAGGTACTATAGCTGCAACAAAAAGATCCCCTACAGGCACATTCAATACTGTGCCCAATAAGACCAAGACCACTGATGGAGGAATGATCTGCCCAAGCGTGCCAGAAGCGGCGATTGTACCCGTCGCGATCCCCGGATGGTACCCTCGCTTTAGCATGGTAGGCAAGCTTATCAATCCCATAGTAACAACCGTTGCTCCCACAATACCTGTAGATGCAGCTAGCAATCCTCCAACCAATACGACTGCGATTGCGAGACCTCCTCTTAGACGCCCCAACAACAAGGCCATTGTCTCAAGCAGCCGTTCCGCTATCCCACTCTTTTGAAGCATGATCCCCATAAATATGAACAATGGAACAGCCAGAAGGACAAAATTCTGCATGGTCCCATAAATACGCAGAGATAGCAGATAAAAAAAGTCAATATCGAAAACCCAAACTCCGATAAGAACAGAAACCCCCGCAAGTGTAAAGGCAACAGGAAACCCTACTAGGATTAAAGCAAAAATAATAACTACCAGTATGATCGGCAGCAGCTCCATCAGGGCTTATCGAAGAAGAACGGGGTTTTTGCCAAGACCTCTCCTTCAGTTTTTATAAATCTTTTTTGGTCGGCACTGAGCGATGTAGAGTCAAACCTAACTTCTAGCAGCTTATTGCCTCTACTAAAATCTGACAAATCGATATATCCCGTAAACCCAAATCTTTGATTTACAGGATGCTTTTGCGTGTACACAAGTGGGTCAAGTAATGGCGTATTATTTAATGTGAATTGAAGATACTTTTTTACGTACTTTAATTTCTCAGCATCACTAAGTTCATTGTAGTCATCACCCATTTCAAAGTCGGCTTCAAAAGCATATAGCCTTCTAAACATATTGATATCTTTGACGAAAACCTTAACGGCGTTTTCATTGACGAGAGGGCTCGGTATGGAAACCATCAGATAGTCATCAAACCCCCTAAGTGATTCGTAGTAATACGTATTCAGACGGCTGTCTACAAACTCGTAATACACCTCCTGTTGGCGATCGAGGTAGTTCCCATTCGCGTACCAATACAACCAAACTGAAAAAATTAAAATGAATGGTAGAAGGGCTCTTTTCCATCCATTAAGATTGGTTTGTAGTACAAGCAATGATCGCCGGTACAGTATAGAAAAACTGATGACTCGAAATATTTTTGCAATTGGATAAAAGTATTTCGCAATTGATTTTTCTCGCCGAAAGAACCCATTGGTCACAAAATCAACCAACATAATCAACCCAATAAATGCATAAATCAGGACAAAGACCGTACTGACAAGCATAAGACCAACTTGCCCGTTAGCCATCGCGTCACTCATTCCATACACGGAGATTAAGACAAATATGAACAAGTAAGAAAAACCCCCTAGTAACAATCCGAATAGCATGAAACTTAAACCATAGATCATACTAGACAACTGCTCAAGTTTCATCACAAAACCTTCCAAGTTTCCATCAGTCTCCAGCTCTTTACTAAATCCCGCTCTGAACCCTGTATTTTCCTTTCGGACACCTTGAGGGAAAACGAAGCTAAGGCCTACACTTGCCACCCAGATGCCTCGCACAATGATGTGAAGTGTGTACCCGAGCCTAAGTAATTTAAACCCACTGACTAACCTATCACCGAATCCCAATAGAAGGCTTCCAGGCGGGATTTCCTTACGAAAAATGACAGTCAAGGCCTCTGGCACTTGAAAGAGAGCAAATAATAGTAACGCAGAAATCAGCAGCTCCGCCTCCCAAGAATTGACTTGAATGGTCTTCAACCACTCTGGTGTACCACCGGTTTTTGCCTTTGGTGGTTTACGGTGTTTTAGTTGCATGTGATGATGATTCTGTAAGCGTAATAAATGAGCGAGTAGCAAGGACTAGCCCTTGCAGGGCAAGTAGTAAGAGGCTGATTGGAATGATGCTTTTAATGATAAATCTGGCTGGTAACCCGCCAGGATCAGGACTCGTCTCGCCCATGGCAAAAGAACTGCTAACAAATGATAAACTTTCATAGCCTGCTACCCAGCAAAATGGTAATAGGAATAATACGGTGCCCGCCAGATTGACGATGGCCTTTCCCTTCGGGCCAAAATTTTGATAAAAAAGGTCTACCCGAACATGCCCGTCCTCTTGTAGCGCCCAAGCGGCTGATAGCATAAACATAGCCGCAAATACGTGCCACTCGAGTTCGAAGGAAAGAGCTGAAGTAATACTAAAAAAGTAGCGTAGGAATACATCTACCACAATAATGAACACGAGCACAACAGATAGCCATGAGACGCCTTTACCTACGGTTCTTGTGATTGCCTCGAGTGCACGAATCATAGACTCGTCAATCCGAACACGATTTTCACATAGATCACAGAAAAAGTTGGTTCAGACAAATAATCAATTGACTCCCCCCATGATGATTTCCAATTGCTCCCAGCAATGCGCTGCTGCAAACCGCCCGACAAAGACCAAGTAAATCGCTCAAGCGTCTTTCTGGACAGCGTAGCTCCAATATCAATAAATGTCGACCGCCCGGCCATGACTTGCTGGCTACCAGGAGGGATAAATAAAGGATCTCGATTCACTAAAAACCCTTGATTTTCAATCTGGGCTCTGGCCCAATAACTCCCCAAACCTATATAGGGTATCGCATGCCAGATATCAGACCCCCATATTTCATAGCCTACTTTGACACTACCGCCTAAACCATTTTGACTTACGCGCGCATTAAACCCTTGGATAGCTGGGTAAAACCAAGATATCACCTCCCCACCTAACCTTAGGTTGCTGTTTTCTGCTGCACGCCAAAAACCCAGACTTACATTGGTGGCCAATTGTGGATACGATTCATTATCTGATAACACAGCATTAAGCTCGAGTCCAAAATTATTTGGTAGTCTAAATCCCGTTCCTAGGCCAAGGTTAATCTCCCAACTACTCTGCTGATCCTGGGTGTATCCCGTATTACATGCTAGTAGTAGTACCAGCCCCGCATACATCACTTTTTTGAACCCTCTGATATTCTTCATGTCGTTAAACTACTACAAAGACCTAAAACATCATAAGAACAGCACTTAGTAAAATGTGTTTACGCCGAACAGGTGACCAAATAACACACACATTAGCTGCTAATCCTCTACTTTTGCGGTATGCCAAAAGACATCCGAAAACTGAACCTTGATGAATTGACCCAATATTTTGTGAGTGTCAATGAAAAGGCATTTAGAGCTAAGCAAGTCTGGGAATGGCTCTGGGTCAAAGCAGCTGGGGATTTTGACGACATGACAAATCTCTCACAAGAGTTGAGAGTACAGTTAAAAGCTGATTTTGAAATCCGGAAAATTACGCTCGATGAACATCAAAATTCAAATGATGGAACCATTAAGTCTGCGTTCAAACTATTTGATGACGAAATCATAGAAGGCGTCTTAATTCCTGCTGACGATAGAATGACCGCTTGTGTTTCATCTCAGGTCGGATGCTCCCTGAGCTGTAAATTTTGCGCGACAGGATACATGGATAGGAAACGAAATCTAGAGCCTGGGGAAATCTATGATCAGGTCGTTGCGATCGATCAACAAGCGAAGGATACTTTCCAGCACCCGCTCACCAATATTGTATTCATGGGCATGGGCGAGCCACTACTCAACTATAAGAACGTACTTGAAGGTATTGACAGAATCACAGCGCCTGATGGTCTTAATATGTCTCCAAAAAGGATTACAGTTTCTACCGCTGGAATTGCTAAGATGATTATAAAACTAGCTGATGATGACGTGCGATTTAACCTTGCCATATCCCTGCATGCTGCTAACGACGTCAAGCGTAACCAAATCATGCCAATAAACGAATCTAATACCTTAGAGGCATTGGCAGAGGCATTGATGTACTTCTACAGTAAAACCAAAAATCGTATCACATTTGAATACATCGTATTCAATAACTTCAATGATACACTGGAGGATGCCAAAGAACTCTGGCAATTCGTCAAAAAAATACCTTCAAAAATTAATATCATAGAATACAACCCTATCAGCGAAGCTGATTATCAAAACACCGATGCTGATAAGCTGGATCTATTTGCAAGGTTCCTAGAAGGGCGAGGATTAACCGTTAATGTAAGAAGGAGCCGGGGCAAGGACATCGATGCTGCCTGCGGTCAGCTTGCTAACAAGCATAAGGAGAAAGTTGCGTAATGCTTTTTATAACTACTTAGTTCGGTGAGGGTTAGCATGACATGAAGATTTTTTTACTGCTCTCCTTTGCTAGTACGCTATTTAACACGGGGCTAATCTGGGTGATCCAACTAGTTCATTATCCTGGATTTGCCCGCATAGGAGTGCAGGAACATCAAGCCTACCATAGCTTTCATATGCGATCGATCACGTACATAGTTGGGCCTTCGATGGCCATAGAATTGGCCAGCTCTCTAGGACTCCTGTTGTTTCTAGACAAGCTTCCAAGCCCAACCGCTTTTTGGATCGCCTCAGGTTTACTAGCTATTATTTGGGCTCACACTGCCTTTATTGCTGTCCCTTTACACGGCAAGTTAGCTTCGAGCTATTCGTTGGAAATAGTAGACAGATTAGTTTCTGCCAACTGGTGGCGTACAATTGCTTGGTCAATTAGGTCATTTGTCCTCGCCTACCTTGTCTATCAGGCTATTAAATAAACCTCCCGTGCCTACTTGTTACTGGCGTTAAAAAGCTTTTGCTTCTCTTCTTTGCTTAGGCTGTCATAGCCAGACTGAGAAATTTTATCGAGGATAGCATCGATCTCATCTTGGTCAGCACTAGGACCGCTGCTTTGCGCGACCTTAACCGTACGCTTATTTTTACTCTTCTTTTCGCTCCGATGTGTCACTTTGATTTTAGAATCTCGGACAAAAAAGCTTTTGAAGTAATTCATCAACTGGATAACCCATGCGCCGATATCGTTACCTGACTGTAACTGCTTGATAAATACAAATCCGATCGCCGCACCTGCAAGGTGCGCAAAGTTGCCTCCAGCATTGGCTCCTACTGTACTAGCAAAGGATAGCACAATATAGAAAAAAGCGATGTACTTAATTTTGACCGGCCCGATGAGTAGAAGAAAAAATGTATAGTTGGGCATAAATGTCGCTGCTCCCACGACAATAGCATAGACCCCTGCAGAGGCACCTAACATCAATGAAGTGTTCACTTGATCTTGAAATATAGGTAGCACATTGTATACTAGCATGTAAAACAAGCCTCCCGAAATGCCTCCCAACACATACAGAGAGATCACCTTATTGCTTCCCAAAAATTCGGTAATCAATTTTCCAAACCAATACAGGACCATCATATTAAAAAGAATATGAAATAACCCTTCATGCGTAAAGAAATACGTGAAAATCGTCCAAGGCTGGAAAATGAACGTGCCTATATCTGCCGGCAACATTAAACGTGTCAATATAGCGCGGTAAATACCCTCTCCCCCACTCAGGACAAGTATTACCTTTAGAAATATCAGTGCCAAAAAAACAATGACATTGATCAGAATGATCTGGATGACCGCATTGTTGGGCCTGTTCCATGCATTCCTAAAATCGTCCAGTATGCTGTTGCTGTTCATATATTAATTAGTACCGATTGTTAGAATTTGTCCAGAAAAATTTGAGCAAAATAAATGCTACCAACATTCCTCCAATATGTGCCAAATGGGCAACATTGTCGCCCGCTGATCTGTTAATCTCGGAATAGATCTCATATGCCGCATAAAAAAACACGAGATACTTGGCTCGCACCGGTATAGGCGGTATTAGTAACATGAATTGCATATTAGGGAAAAGCATCGCTACGGCCATTAATATGCCAAAGACAGCTCCTGAAGCTCCAACCATCGGGACATTAACAGATGTCCTAAACATAGTATTAACGATCGCACGCGACTGAGCCAGGTACTCTCTGTCATCTGGATAATCGTAAAAATCATCTGCAAATTTGGCGATTTCATCTACCCTAAATCTTGCTGACTTGTGATCAAGAACGAACAAACTAAAAGCCTCTGGATTAGCGTCTACCATGTACGCCTCTCGGTCCTGCTTAATCTGATATTTTTCTGCAAAGTCCACCCCACCATATATGGCCGCAGCTCCTATCCCCGTAATCAGGTAAAAGGTCAAAAATCGCTTTGTTCCCCAGACTTGTTCTAGGATTGGCCCGAATATAAAGACAGCAAACATGTTACCCAGCAGGTGACCAAAACTTCCATGAATCCACATGTAAGTAAAAAACTGATACGGTTTGAATTCATCAGAAAAAACAACTCTAAGACCAAATAAATCCGCCAATGGCAGACTTAGTAACGATTGGATAAGAAATATTCCTACGTTGGCAAGAAGGATGTTTTTTACGACTGGAGTAATACGATTGAACATGTATATGACTTAAAAAAGCGAAGCTACTTTATCTAAACTCAGTACAACGAAAGTTGGTTGTCCTTCTGGTGTAAAATTAGGCTGATCACAAGCAAATAACTGATCGAAAAGCTGATTGATCTCTTCCTCGACCAATTGATGACCTATGCGAATGGCCGTTCTTTTAGCCAGTGATCGGGCGAGGTTTTCATTTTTAGAGAGACCCAGTTTTGATCGATTGAACTTAAACTGTTCAATAAGTCCTTCAATCACTTCCTTCTCTGAAATATTGACAATTTCTGGCGGCACACCATTAACGACCAATGTATCCTTTCCAAATGCTTCAAAATCAAAACCTAGTTTTTTGATCTCCTCTGACATCTCCATGATCAAGGCCATATCTGCAGGGTTCAGATGTATCTGCTGTGGAAATAGAGAAGTCTGAGATATTCCCTCCTGACTAGCTGTCCTCTTTAAATATTTTTCAAAAAGTATCCGCTCATGTGCTGCGCACTGATCCACTAGCACCATCCCAGACTTAACCTGGCGAGCCAAGTATTGTCCATGGATCTGAAGGGTCATGTTGTTTTTTTCCTTGCCTTGAGGTGACGAGGCTTGACTGAGGAAGGTTTTATGATCCTGCTGACCCTCTTGATCAGCTGGCGACCCTTCTAGCTTGGCTTGCTCACGTATTTTTTGATCCTCATCAGCAGCAGACTGATACAGCATTTCCCAGTTTTTAGCTTCTGGTCGACCAGCCAACGTCTGAAATGAGCCATATCTGTTTTCAGAATGACTCATCGGTTTATCTTGTCGCTGCGGAATGAAATGCTCAAAGTTTACATCCGTCTCAAAATCCAGAGATGGGGTTACATTAAACGCGGCCAGCGCCTGTCTGACAACACTCGAAACAACCCCGTACAGCAGGCGATCATCTTCAAATTTTACCTCAGTCTTAGTGGGATGTACATTGATGTCAATCCTTGCAGGGTCCATTTCGATAAAAAGCACATAGAAAGGATGATAGTCATCCTGAAGCATCTGCTGGTAGGCAGATGTAACGGCATGATTGAGGTAACCATTTTTTATATACCTATCATTGATAAAAAAGAACTGCTCACCCCTGGTCTTCTTCGCAAATTCCGGTTTGCCGACATAACCCGAAATCCTTATATCCGGCGTTTCTTCATCGCAAGGGATCAGCTGCTTCTGATAATTTTTTCCAAATAACTCAACAATTCTCTTACTCAGCTTGCCAGCTTCTAGCTGATAAATCTCTTGATCATTGTGATGAAATGTAAATGATACACCAGAATGCGCGAGCGCCACTCGTTGAAATTCATCTGTAATATGTCTTAGCTCGACAGGGTTAGATTTTAAAAAATTCCGCCTGGCAGGTACATTGTAAAACAGGTTCTTTACCGACAGAGACGACCCAACTGCCTGCTGTACTGGTTCTTGTTTTTTAACTTCTGATGCTTCAATGCAAATCATCGTTCCCAATTCAACCTCCGCAGTGGCCGATTTTAGCTCCACCTGTGCAACAGCGGCGATGGAGGCTAAGGCCTCTCCTCTAAAACCCATCGAACGGATATGGTAAATATCTTCTGCGGTTCTGATCTTAGAAGTAGCGTGACGTTCAAAAGACATTCGGGCATCTGTGACAGTCATGCCTTTCCCGTTGTCAATCACCTGTATCAACGATTTGCCAGCTTCTCTGACGATGAGACGGATATGATCTGCCTCTGCATCTATGCTGTTTTCAAGCAATTCTTTGACCACAGAAGCTGGCCGCTGTACTACTTCACCAGCTGCAATCTGATTTGCAATGCTATCAGGAAGAAGACGTATTATATCCTGCATCTTACTTTACGAAAATCTTACGAATAAATCTTAAATAGATGAAAACAGGGATAATCAAAAATGCTGCATAATAAAAAAACTGATTGCCATAGTATAACCATCCCACGGTGGAGGCGCCAAGTACAGCGGCGATGAACAACTGCCGAAATGAACTGTTGGAAAATGACTTTGTTTTGCGCTCAAAAGCGATTCTGCCTTGCACATATTCGCCCTCAGACTGTTCCTCTCCTGATTTCAGCTCTTGTTTGATCCTACTTGTGCGCTCTTCGATATCTTCCTTGATTGGATCATAATACCGAGGTGTCACACCGAACTGCCGGTGACTTGGCAAGCGTGTAAGCGAAGGAATTTTCATCGTTTTACCTATTTAGTGATCGATAGTAAACACAATTAATTCAGTGATGTAAACCAAAAATTAGAACCTTGTGTCGAATTGTAGCGATCTAACACTCACAAATTGAGAAAAGATCACGATCTTCAAAGTTAATTTAAATCAAATCAATGAGGCTCTCCCGCCTGCTTTTCATCTGTACGGTTGCACTTACCTTTCACCAAGGTGCTGCGAGTGGTACCTCTTCTACCAAAGAAGAGCGTAGCAGATGGGCGGATAGCGTCTTTTCGGCGCTGCCATCTGCGGCGCGGGCGAATCACTTTGTGTGGATAGAAGCACAAGAAGTCAATGCACTGAGTGACTTGCCTATCGGAGGGGTTTACTACAAAACAGCCCCCATTGAGTTCAACAGACACCCCACATGGGCTGTCGCTTTACAGCTGTCCGAAAAAATTGTCACCACTTCGGACCTACCCGAACCAGACTTTAATACACTCAACTCGATATCAGATAAGCAATTAATCGAACAGTATTTGATATTAGCACGTCAGAAAGTAAGAAAACAAGGTATCGATCACCTGGTCTTACCTGAGGTCAATAGTAAAAATCAACACCTCACTACGCTTTTTGAGCAATGCTACGCTTTCGACTCCAGTCTTTTTGTGAAATTCAAAACGCTAAATTTTGAGCTCACGGACAAAAAGAAAAAACTATACGAGCAGGCGTTCAGCCAAGATCATATCCAGATCATACCGGCAAAAGCATTGAATAGCTACAAAAAAATCTTAACAAAGGGGCCAAGAAAACCCGAATATGATGCCCTGAAAATTATGGATCATCTGCTTTATTTAGCTGGCACACCATCTGAATTCATTGCTAAAAAATCTGATCTTCATCGCTTTTATAGACAGTTGAGCAAATCTTCTATAGTGCCCCTTCAACGCGACAAAGAAGCACTCCCAATCAAAAGAGATACGATCGCTATCTGGTCAGAAAGATCAAGCGAAGCTGCGTTACCCTCAGCCTTGCAACCATATTATGCTACTGTACTCAATGGCCTCTATGATAAGATTCCTGCAGGAATTCCTTTGGTGATCGACGCCAGAACAGACATCTATGGCGCCATGGATTATGCGCTAAGCTACCAACGTACAAATCCGATCATCTGGATAGCTGAACAGGACGCATTATTAGATGTGGGTGCTAGTGCCGTATTGGTAATCAACGAAATCACGCTCAAGGCTGATGATCTATTGGCAGAAATTCTTTTCGGAAGTGAGCCTGCGATTGGAAAACTGAACCAACCAGTCCCAGCATATTTGGTTAGGTATTCTAATGAGAAAGTCGTGCGACAGCAACTGCTAGGAATAGCAAAACCTGAGTCCCTAGGGATGGATCCACTGATGCTCGACAGTATCGACCTCCTAGCGGAAGAAATGATCAGGAACTTTGCCAGCCCTGGAGCACAATTACTCGTGGCCAAAGAAGGTAAAATTGTATTAGACAAAAATTACGGCTATCTGACCTATGATAGCCTGATAGAGGTAGAGCCACATACCCTCTATGATGTTGCGTCATTGACGAAAGTCACCGCTACATTACTCGCCTTGATGAAATTGGATGCTGAAGCAAAAATCAACCTGGACAGTACACTAGGATACTATCTCCCGGAATATCTCGAAACAAATAAATCCTCTATCACCTTACGCCAATTACTCGCGCATCAGGGAGGACTCAAGTCTTACATCCCATTTTGGAAAAGGTCCTTAAAAGGTGACTTCATAGAAGTCTTTTACTACAAAAATAAAGAGGATGAATCGTCAGACAAGCGATCATTTGGCTATGAGCCTGACCCAGTTATGCTGGACTCACTTATTAGTTGGGTGCGTACCTCTCCGGTCGACAAGGATGATGAGCCCGGCTACAAATACTCAGATATTGGCTTTATGATTCTTCATCAAGTAGTAGAATCTGTCACACAAATGCCAATGGACAGATACCTCAAAGTCAATTTTTATGACCCCTTAGGTATGTTTTCGACCACATTCAACCCACTCAAGTATGGCCATGAAAGGTATCATATCGCACCAACAGAGTTCGATTACTATTTTAGAGATGAACAAGTCTGGGGTCAGGTACATGACAGAAATGCAGCGGTTTTTGGAGGAATTGCAGGGCATGCGGGACTTTTTTCGAATGCTCGAGATCTTGCTAAACTCCTCCAAATGATCTTGCAATCAGGGACATATGGCAATCAGCAATTACTAGAACCTGAAACAATCGATCGATATAATCATCAATACTTTTCAAAAAACCGTCGAGGACTTGGCTGGGACAAACCGGGAGAATACAATCCAAACATTTCATCGATGGCAAGTTTGAATAGTTTTGGGCATACAGGGTTTACAGGAACCATGGTCTGGGTAGATCCAGACAGCGAGCTGATCTTCATTTTTCTAAGCAACCGCATTTTTCCTGACGCCAATAATATGAATTTGATCAAGCTAGATACTAGAAAGAGAATGCACGATCTGGTATACCAATCGATAGGTTCTCAGTAAGCGAACAAACAAAACATATTGCATCGTCGTTTAGCATGTCACAGTTTTATTTACGAATGAACTTATCAACAGCTAGTGAGCTTTACTAGCTGACCAACCACATAAAAACAGAATAATCTTATGAAGATCGGTATCGTGTGTTATCCCACGTACGGGGGAAGTGGAGTTGTAGCGACTGAGCTTGGGAAAGCACTAGCAAAAAATGGACATCAGATTCATTTTATAACTTATTCTCAACCAACTCGATTGGATTTTTTTAGCGAAAATCTCTTCTATCACGAAGTGTCGATTAAGCATTATCCTCTATTCGATTATCCACCATATGAACTCGCACTTGCCAGCAAAATGGTAGATGTGGTAGAGCATGAAGGCCTAGATATTCTCCATGTACATTATGCAATTCCTCATGCATCAGCAGCTATTATGGCAAGACAGATCCTTGCGGAAAGAGGGATAAGTATTCCATTTGTGACAACACTGCATGGTACAGACATCACACTAGTCGGAAAAGACGCCACATACACACCTGTAGTTACCTATTCTATCAATGCCTCTAATGCAGTAACTGCCGTCTCTCATGATCTTAAAAAAGAGACCCTTGATTACTTCGGTATAAAGCAGGAAATCCACGTGATCCCAAATTTTGTGGACATGCAGCGTTTCAAAAAGCAGAAAAAAGATCATTTCAAAAAAGCGATCTGTCCTGAAAACGAAAAACTACTTGTACACATTTCGAATTTTCGAAAAGTCAAACGTGTCAAAGATGTTATTGAGGTATTTAGCCGTGTCCGACAAATCATTCCTGCTAAACTATTGATGGTCGGAGATGGTCCCGAACGAACTGGCGCCGAAGAACTTTGCCGAAGCCTTGGCACCTGCGACGATGTGCGTTTCTTAGGTAAATTAGAGCAGATTGAAGAAGTGCTGTCCGTAGCAGACCTATTCTATATGACCTCTGAAAAAGAAAGTTTCGGTCTTGCCGCCTTAGAAGCAATGGCCTGCGAAGTCCCTGTCATATCGACCAATGCTGGTGGACTTCCTGAACTGAACATACACGGCACCTCTGGCTTCTTATGCGAAATCGGGGACATTGACGACATGACAAGGAAATCAATTCATATCCTCGATGATGCTAACCTAGCGACTTTCAAAGCTGGTGCCTTGAAACGTGCCATGGATTTTGAATTGAGTGCTATCCGCCCGATGTACGAGGACTTGTATGAAAAAGTAATCGCGGAGACAAAAGCAAAGACAGCAGTAGCATTATGAATTTTTGATTTAATTGAAATCTTTCCGGCACTAACTTGTGTTACGTAGCTTACTAGAAGCCTCAGCAATGAGCCTCCGATTTATTAAATATGATAGGAAACAGATTTACAGAGTATATTCCTGACAAAGACCCAGATAAATCAACATTTGATAATCTGTTGGACGTATTCCTTCAATTGCTTGTGATTACAAGTGGAGATGTAAGCGAAGCACTCAATTGGCTAACTAACCTAGACAAACAGTACAATCTTACGAGCGAAGATTACGGGATCGGCAATTTCATTGATGATCTGAAATCCAATGGCTATATGTCTGAGGACCCCGGTACTGGAACATTTAAGATTACTGGAAAGTCTGAACAGCAGATCAGGAAAAGTGCCCTCGAAGAAATTTTTGGTAAGCTAAAAAAATCTGGTAAAGGAAATCATCAAACCAACCACACTGGTCACGGCGAAGAGCCAACGACCGATTTTCGCGAATTTGAATTTGGTGATTCATTAGATCAAATTGCCATGACGGAAAGCATTAGAAATGCTCAAATCAACCATGGCTTTGAGAACTTTATGCTGACCGAAGGCGACTTGGAAATTAGAGACCGCGAACACAAAACGCAAACCTCTACGGTTCTAATGATTGACATTAGTCATTCCATGATTCTATACGGAGAAGATCGTATTACACCTGCAAAGAAGGTGGCGATGGCTTTAGCTGAGTTAGTGACAAAAAAATACCCAAAAGACACACTTGACATAATCGTTTTTGGCAACGACTCTTGGCAAATAGAGATTAAAGATCTTCCTTATTTGCAAGTGGGACCATACCATACTAATACCATTGCAGGTCTAGAGCTGGCAATGGATATCCTTCGCAGAAAGAAAAATGCCAACAAACAGATCTTTATGATCACTGATGGTAAGCCAACATGCATGAAGCAAGGCATAAAATATTACAAAAATAGCTTTGGGCTTGATCCAAAAATCTTGAACAAAACATTAAACCTGGGGGCACAATGCCGCCGACTCAAAATTCCCATTACCACTTTCATGATTGCTTCAGATCCCTACCTTAAGCAATTTGTGCAGGAGTTTACAGAAGTAAATAATGGCAACGCATACTACAGCTCGCTGAAAGGACTGGGCCACATGGTATTTGAGGATTATAAACGAAACAGAAGAAAAAATTTCTAATATGAAATACGCTGATATCCCTGCTGAAAAACTGAAGGGTATTCAAACACTGGGCGAACTAAAAGCTGCAGGATACGAACCGCTACCAATTAAAACTGAACTACGAAAGAACTTAATTCTGCAGTTAAAAGCTGGGAAATCAGTTTTTGATGGCATCTGGGGCTATGAAGATACGGTAATTCCAGATATAGAACGAGCTATACTAGCAAAGCACAATATCAACTTTCTTGGCCTTCGAGGTCAGGCAAAAACAAGAATTGCCAGAATGATGACCTTGTTGCTGGACGAGTATGTCCCCATGATCAAAGGATCAGACCTCAATGACGATCCCCTCAACGCAATCACTCGGTACGGCCAATCGCAAATAGCAGAACATGGCGATCATACGCCCGTCAGTTGGCTTCACAGGTCAGAGCGTTATGCTGAAAAACTAGCAACGCCTGATGTAAGTATTGCCGACCTAATCGGTGATGTAGATCCCATTAAGGCAGCCAGTTTAAAACTGCCATATTCAGATGAGCGAGTTATTCATTACGGCTTGATTCCGAGATCGCATCGTTGCATATTCGTAATCAATGAGCTTCCAGATTTGCAAGCTCGTATACAAGTGGCCTTGTTTAATATTCTCCAGGAAGGTGATATTCAAATCCGTGGTTTTAAACTAAGACTTCCGCTAGACGTTCAATTCGTCTTCACCGCCAACCCCGAAGATTATACAAATCGTGGTAGCATCGTGACGCCTCTGAAAGACAGAATAGATAGTCAAATCATCACGCATTATCCCAAATCGATCGAAATAAGTAAAAAGATTACGCAGCAAGAGGCGTCCTTAGAACCGGAACAAAAAGCCTCGATCGAAGTATTTGAATTGGCCAAAGACCTGATTGAACAGGTGGCTTTCGAAGCCCGGGACAGTGAATACGTGGATGCAAAAAGTGGTGTTTCAGCTCGCTTGACGATCAGTGCTTTTGAAACATTGGTTAGTAGTGCCGAAAGGCGAATGCTCATTACCGGAGACAAAGCCGTTTCAATAAGAATTTCAGACTTCATTGGCGTCATACCTGCCGTAACTGGAAAAGTAGAATTGGTCTATGAAGGTGAACAGGAAGGTGCTGGCATAGTTGCTCAAAACCTAGTGGGTAAAGCGATCAGAACTCAGTTCATCACGTACTTCCCGGATCCTGAAAAGATGCGCAAAAACAAGGAGGTTAAGAATCCATACCAGCTTATTACGGATTGGTTCGGAGAGGGTAACATGGTTGACCTACTCCATAATTTTTCAAATGCAGAGTATAAGAAAGAGCTCATGCTGATTCCGGGACTGGAAGATCTAGTCAATGGTAAATACAAAAAAGAACCAGAACCTTACCGTCTTTTCTTGATGGAGCTTGCCTTACATGGATTGGCAGAGTACAGTATGCTAAGTAAGCATACGCTAGAGAAAGGGATGCAATTCAAAGATCTCATCAGCAGCATGTTTAACATGGAAGGTGAGGAAGGCGAGGAAGGTGATAATTTCAATTTCCAATAGTACATGGATCAATGGAGCTGCAGAGGATCAAGGATTTGGTCAAACAAGGAGAGTCCGACCAGGTAGAATTTAAGAGAAAAGTAAAACATCCTGAAAAAATTGTCAGGGAGATGGTAGCCTTTGCTAATACCAAAGGCGGTCATCTCTTGATTGGTGTGGATGATAATGGCTCTGTACCCGGCGTCAAATTTGTCGATGAAGAGCAGTTTCTAATGGAGAAAGCAATCCGAGAGCTCAGCCGCCCTAGACTAGTATGCGAAGTGAATACCATCTCCCTTTCTGAAAGTAGAGCCGTACTGCACTATTACATACCCAGCAGTACTAAAAAACCCCATTACGCACTAGAAAAACCCAAACAAAGATGGGGTCAGGCCTATATCAGAAAAGCAGACAAAAGTCTGCAGGCTAGTAGAGAAGTGTGCGCCATTCTCAAAGGTCAGAAAAAAGAAGCTGGGCAGGGATTTGCCTATGGCGAAAATGAAAAAAAACTCATGAATTACTTAGGAAATCACGAGCATGTGACGGTAAAGGAATATGCTAACATCGCAGGTCTTTCATTGAGACGGGCTTCAGATATTCTAATACAATTGACACTTAGTAAAGTCCTGAAAATTATCCCTAGAGAGCAGGAAGATTGGTTTGAGTTCGTAGAAAAATCAATTTGATCAGCAGCCGCAAGAAATAGTAATACCAGTTTAGTATTTTTCGTCCAGTCGTGAGGAATTGTTACAGATAACTTTAATATTTACGTAGAGCGATACTGCCATCACATACATGCTTTTCATATGCCACAAGGTGCTACCAAAAAGATATTTGTACTTGACACATCGGTAATCCTTTATTCGCACGATTCCATTCTAAATTTCGCCGAGCATGATGTGGGCATCCCTATCACCGTGTTAGAAGAACTCGATACTTTCAAGAAAGGCAATGACACAAAGAATTTTGAAGCAAGGGAGTTTACCAGGCTGATCGATAAGCTCGCAGATGGGCACATGCTACAAAATTGGATTCCGCTCAACGGGAAGTCCAAAGGGCAATTCAAGGTGCTCATGGGGCAGGATAGTCCCGTCAACGCAACTGAGATTTTTGGAGATGATAAAAATGATCATAAAATACTCAACGCAGCACTTGCGCTTAAATCTGTAGAGAAAAAAAAGCAGGTCATTCTTGTATCAAAAGACATAAATCTCAGGCTTAAAGCGAAATCTCTTGATCTACAAGCAGAGGATTACGAGACTGGGAAAATTAAAAATGTAAATACGCTGCATACCGGAAAAACCGAAGTGGAGACCGTCTCTTCGGAAATCATTGACGAGCTCTTCAAAAAAGGCGAAGTTTCAAAAACGAAAGTACTAGGTACCTCAAAGCCGCTAGCCAACGAGTTTTTCATTCTGAAAAGTGAAAAGAACTCAGTACTGGCCCGTTACAATCCGCATGAAAAGAAAATACAAAGGGTAGATAAAACTAACGTGCATGGCATCAAGCCAAGAAATGCGGAGCAAACCTTTGCGATACAAGCAATGCTTGATCCAGCAATCCGGCTCGTCTCCATCAATGGCGTAGCTGGTACTGGGAAAACGCTTCTGGCTTTGGCCTGCGCACTAGAGCAAAAACGTGAGTTCAAACAGATTTATTTAGCACGCCCAATTGTTCCCTTAAGCAATAAGGACATCGGCTACTTACCAGGGGACATCAAATCTAAATTGAACCCGTACATGGAACCCCTCTGGGACAACCTCAAGTATATCCAAAATCAATACAAGGAGACAGACAAAGAATACAAGCGAATTACTGATATGGTTAATCAGGAAAAGTTACTGATTACGCCTCTCGCATACATCCGTGGTCGCAGTTTATCCGATATTTACTTCATTGTAGATGAAGCGCAGAACCTAACACCTCATGAGGTCAAGACCGTGATCACTCGAGCTGGAGAGGGCACCAAATTCATCTTTACTGGTGATATATACCAGATTGATACGCCTTACCTGGATTCACAGAGTAATGGCTTATCGTACCTCATAGATCGTCTGCAGGGAAATCCTTTGTATGCACATGTCACCTTGGAAAAAGGAGAGCGGTCGGAGTTGGCTAACCTGGCCAACGAATTGCTTTAAAACATCAAATTTCATAAGGTTTAATTATATTTGTTTGAAACGGTTAGAACAAATAAATGCAATGATAAAATCCTTTTCCAAACTACCTCTTTTATTGGTCCTTTTACTGACGCTGGCAAGTTGCTCTGTATCTAACTATGCGATGAGGAGTCCTCACTATAGAATAGATTTCCGGGGTGATGATTTTGAGTTTTCGGAACAAGTCGTAGCTGAAGCAAAGTCCGTTCGTGTATTAGGTGTCGATTGGAAAAGACTCTTTAAATGGGATGGTGGATCTGCTGCCTCTGATCGCTTTAGCGATAATTTTGGCCAAGAGGGGTCCGTAGGTTTTGCTGGAGCGCAAGCAGTTGTTGACCTAGCTGGTGAATCTGGGATCCCATTGATCAGCTTGTTTAATATACCTAGTATACCTGTGATCGGCAATCAGCAAAAAGGGCGAGTCAGTGCTTATGCACTATACACATTGATGAAAGAAAACCCCGGATATGATTTTGTGATTTATCCTCAATTTGAAACAGATCGCTTTTTTGTCCCTATTTTTTATTCACGTAGAAGTGTGAAAGTCACAGGCAGGTTAGGTCAAATTAAATAATTACTCAAAAAAAATCCCAATCAGATGATCAGGATTATTGGGTTTACGTTGCTTGATGAAAACAAGTTTGAAGCACCGAGTGATAGAGATGTGCGAATTTTTCGTAACACCAATTCTTAAGTTTTTCTATCTCTTTCGGTATTAAAGCGTTGATTGCTTTTTTTAACTCTTTCTCAAAAAGTAAGCGATCAAAACTAACCTTTGAAAGAATTGTCTTAAAGTATTCTAACATAAGCATTAAATTTTGTTAAGAACTAAACGGATCATGTAATTTTGACGTCTACAAGATCAACAAAATTGATCCTGAAAGTACAAAAAAAATACCAGAAATCCAAGTAGAACGTGTGTTTTGCAAACGATTTCA
The DNA here is from genome assembly GCA_047627515.1 of Cyclobacteriaceae bacterium. Lineage (GTDB taxonomy): Bacteria > Bacteroidota > Bacteroidia > Cytophagales > Cyclobacteriaceae > JAYPLE01. The sequence continues at coordinate 23,426 of JBLHTU010000033.1, forward strand.
TAACGGCTATGTTTAGAACGATACCCATTCTCTTAAGTTGCATTCTTAGCCTTGCTTTTTCACTAAAAAGCGAGGCACAAGATGTGTCCATCACGCTAGGAGCTGATCAGGTAGCAGCCAATCAGTTTTGGCAGATTACTGTAACCGTACAAAATGAACGACTTAAAAATTACAGCCCTTTTCCTGAGATCGATGGATTGATGAAAAGAGGTACTTCGTCTTCCACATCTACACAGTTTATCAACGGAAAAATGAGCTCTTCTCAGAGTATCATCCAGAATTACGCACCCCGAAGAGAGGGGACCATCACCATTTCGAATTTCGGAATGACCGTCAATGATAATAAATACGATGTTACCGGTAAGACTTTGACGGTTACAACGGCAGCTCAGTCACAGCAGCAAAACAGACAAGACCCATTTCAAGATTTATTTAATCGCAGACAGCAGCAGCCTGCGGAATTCGTAGATGTAGAAGCTGATGCGTTCTTGGCACTTACAACGGACAAGCGAGAAGTGTACGTAGGAGAAGGGTTCACAACCACCCTTGCATTTTATGTTAGTGAGTCTAACCGTGCCGATATGAGGTTCTTCGATTTGGGCAATCAGCTTACCGACATCATTAAGAAAATCAAACCTGACAATTGCTGGGAGGAAAATTTCAACATTGACAATATCAACGGCGAACCCGTGGAAATCGGTGGTAAAGGCTACACACAATACAAGGTTTTCCAAGCAGCTTACTACCCCCTAAATACCGAATCCATCAACTTTCCATCTGTCGATCTCAAACTGATCAAATACAAGACAGCAAAAAATCCTGGTTATTTCGGTCGCAACCGACAAGAAGATTTTGAGACCTTTACAAGTAAGGCCAAACAAATCGAGATCAAGGAACTACCACCCCACCCCCTAAAGAACAAAGTAGCTATCGGAAATTATCGCTTGTATGAAGTCTTAGCGGAAACGGATCTATCCACAGGGCAGAGTTTCAGCTATACATTCAACATTCAGGGTGAAGGTAATATTAGTTCGATAGAAGCGCCCGTCATCGCAGCCAACGAGGTGTTTGACTTTTACGAACCGAACGTGACGCAAAATATTCGACGCTCCTCTAATACTGTAAGAGGTACAAAAAGTTTTGATTATTATGGGATACCAAATGAGCCCGGACAGTATCAATTATCCGATTATCTCTACTGGATATATTTCAACCCCTCGAAGGATCGCTATGACACACTAAAGTCGAATTATGTAGTCAATGTATCTGGGAAAAGCCGAAAAAACGAATACATTTCGTCCTCTGATATGGGCTCCTTCTACGATGGTATAGATTTTAAGGATAATACGCTTCAGGATGTAAACGGATACTCATGGATTCAGATTCTGCTAAACGTGGCTATCTTCGCTTCTTTAGGATTTACAATCTATCTGGTAGTCAAGAAATAAATGAGCAATCGGTTTGGGCAAATTTTTAGCATCACGTCTTTTGGTGAGTCGCACGGTGCAGGTGTAGGAGTGGTTATCGATGGTTGTCCTGCTGGCATCCAAATTGATTCTACGTTCATTCAATCCGAGCTTGATCGGCGCAAGCCCGGTCAGTCAAAAATCACGACGCAGCGAAAAGAACCGGATACTTTTGAGATTTTCTCAGGTGTCTTTGAGGGAGAAACAACCGGAACTCCGATTACGATCTTGATCCGTAATCAAGATCAAAAGAGTAAAGACTATTCACATATCAAGGATGTTTTTAGGCCCTCACATGCTGACTTCACTTATCAGGAGAAGTATGGAGTAAGAGACTATCGTGGCGGCGGCAGGAGCTCTGCACGCGTTACAGCTGGATGGGTCGCTGCGGGTGCGATTGCAAAACTCATGCTGTCGCAAGTCGGAGTCACTTGTCAAGCATATGTTTCACAAGTCGGACCACTCAAACTTGAAAAATCTTACTTAGAACTAGATCTTAACGCAACCGAGAGCAATGACGTCAGATGCCCTGATAAAGAGATGGCAGAGAAGATGTACGACCTGATCGATCAGACACGAATGGATCGGGATACCATTGGTGGTGTTGTCACTGGCGTCATCAAAGGAACACCTGTCGGAATCGGAGAGCCCCTTTTTGAGAAGTTAAACGCAGAACTTGGTCGTGCTATGCTCACGATCAATGCAGCAAAGGGATTCGAATATGGCAGTGGGTTCGAAGGTGTCAAAATGAACGGTTCAGCTCATAACGATGAAATTAAGATCATTGATGGCCAACCACGCACTCAGTCTAATCATTCTGGAGGGATACAAGGTGGTATTTCCAATGGGGAAGACATCTACTTTAATGTAGCCTTCAAACCTGTTGCTACGATCATGCAAGATCAGCAGTCGATTGATGCGCAGGGTAATGAAGCCATCGTCTCCGGAAAAGGAAGACATGATCCATGTGTGGTTCCGAGAGCCGTACCGATCGTAGAAGCTATGTCAGCACTTGTCATCGCCGATTTCTATTTGATCGCAAGAACCAATAAATTGTAAATCAAAGATATACGCATGAAGAAGTTTGCCCTTCACACGAAGATATTACTGGGGATGATTTTGGGGTTGGCATTTGGGATGATTTGTATCCAAATACCAGCACTCTCTTCATTTACCATCGATTTTGTAAAGCCAATCGGAACAATCTTTATTCGAGGATTAAAAATGGTAGCCGTCCCGCTCGTGCTTGCTTCGCTGATCATCGGAGTGGCCAACATCGGAGATATCTCCAAACTCTCTCGTATGGGAGGTAAGACATTGGCCATCTTCATCGTAACCACTGTCATATCTATTACCATCGGCCTTGGTATCGTTGCCATCATCAAGCCGGGAGAGAAGCTTCCTGAAGCTACCCGGACTAATCTGATTTCACTTTATGATGAAAATGCGCAGGGTAAGATCTCTTTTGCAGAAGAGGTGAAAAATAGAGGCCCGCTACAGCCTCTTGTAGATATGGTCCCCGATAATGTATTTAAAGCCACAGCAAGCAATGGAAGCATGCTTCAAGTTGTCTTTTTTGCCATCCTTGTAGGAGTCGCCTTACTAAAGATTCCGAAGGAAAAAGGGAAGACCGTCTTAGATTTTTTCAATGGCCTAAATGAAGTCATCATTAAGATTGTGCAATTCATTATGGTCATAGCCCCGTATGGCGTTTTCGCACTGATTGCCTCCCTCATTGTCGAAATTGCAGGTAATGACCCTTCTCAAGCTTGGGAACTACTCTACGCCTTACTTTGGTACACCATCACTGTGGTCATCGGCATGATGGTGATGATGCTATTGGTCTACCCACTAATGATTCGATACTTCTCAAAAATCAAGTATTTTGACTTTTTTAAAGGGATAAGACCCGCTATGTTATTAGGTTTTAGTACCAGTTCAAGTACGGCTACACTACCAGTTACAATGGAGCGTGTTGAAAAAAATCTAGGCGTTTCTGAAGACGTTGCCAGCTTTGTATTGCCACTAGGTGCCACCATTAATATGAACGGAACATCCTTGTATCAAGGAGTCTCGGCCATCTTTATTGCACAGGCCCTTGGCCTAGAGCTGACTTTAAGTTCACAACTAATGATTGTACTTACTGCGACACTTG
>JBLHTU010000034.1:0-26728 GCA_047627515.1 Cyclobacteriaceae bacterium
GCCATTTGTTCAACTTGAAAGAGTGAAAAAAGCTTTTCAAAAGAAATGAGTAACTCTAAGCCACTATGTTGTATTACTAAGTTTAACCCTAAATGAAGTAGCAATTTCCCTGCGATAAAGAAGAGCATAAATGCGAGGATTTTTTTGTGAAATGCATTGATTAGCCAAGGCCAAATAAGATAGAACTGTTCTTCTATTCCAACGGACCAAAGTTGATTGGCACCCAAAAAATGTGGAAATGTAATTCTCAACAAATTGGGTAACATAAAAAGAAGTAAAGCAAATACTTGTAAGATGTCTGGCGCAAACATCTCAGGAAAAGAGATGCTACTAAAGAGAGGAATAATGAACAATGAAACAACTGCAACAAGCAGATAAAGTGGCCAGATCCTTAATATTCTTTTAAAATAAAACAGACCAATATTGATTGCTCCGGTTCGTTTCTTTTCATCTAGCAGAAGGAAGGTGATTAGGAAGCCACTCAAAACGAAAAATAAGCTAACAGGAGCATGACCCAACGCATCAGTTATGGGTATACCCCAAGCACTTTCTTTGTTACTCCAGAATTTATACTGTTCGATATGATGAAATACCACAAGAAAAGCAGCGAAAAACCTTAGCGCTTGGAGACCGGGGAAATATCTGGTAGTCGTCTGTTTCATAAGAACAAATCTGCGTGATAACTATGCTCGGTGAGCTGTAACTTCGATTTTTGGCAAGAATTATTCGAAGTATGGGAATTTGGTATGAAGCACTTGGATCAAATTAATGCTGAAAGGATATATAGCTAGTCAACACAGCCTTTGCCGTCTGATTCCAAGAGAAATTTGAAGACCTTTTAATCCCTGCATTCACTAGTTTAATGCGACTGTGCTTATCTGAGATCAACTGCTTGATACTATTTGCGATATCTGTGACAGAGTACGGGTCGATGTAATGAGCAGCTGCACCGCCTATTTCAGGCATTGACGAAGAATTAGAGGTGATAACGGCTGTTTTGCTTGCCATTGCCTCCAGTACAGGTATACCGAAACTCTCACGCAGGGAAGGGTAAATAAATAATGATGCATGACGGTAAATAATGGGTAGCCAGTCATTTGACACATACCCAACACAAATGAGGTGTTTTTTAATGTACATTAAGCCATCTTTTTGTAGATAGCTGTCTACCACAGAGCTGGAAGACTCTACTATTACTAGTGGAAGAGGATCTTCCGATGTGGTGATGTAAGCTGCATAGGCATGAAGCATGCGGCTCATATTCTTTTTAGGAGCCGTGTTTCCCAAAAACAGAATATACTCTTTTGGTAATTTAAGTGACTTGGTAATTTCTAACGCTTTGTTTTCGCAATACGCTTTGTCATAGAACAAAGGATTGATGCCATTGTAAATCACTGCTAACTTGTCATTGTTTCCGAAATGTTCATGGATCACATTGGCTTCAAATTGTGAGACAGTGCTGACTTTTGATGCTTTACGAAACGCACGGGGTACAACCAGTTTACGGTATAAATGTCCAAGTCTTTGGTACATGGAGCCACCTGCAAATTTGCTATTCAAATAGATAATATCATGTAACGTCAATACGGTAGGAACCTGAGAGAACCAAGGAGCCGTGTTACTTGTGCAATGCAGTATGTCGAGCTTATAGCGCTTGACACTAATAGGCAGCATGATCTGCTCCCAATCCGCGTAAGAGATACTATTGACCAATACGATACGGAAATTAGATGTTTCCTGTAAGCAAACATCATCTCCTGGACGCACAAAAATATAATATTCATTGACCTTATCAATTGCCTGCAAGTGACGAATCAACTGCAGTGCGTAGATGTCCATGCCATGTTTCTTCTCTCTGAAGATCCGTTGCGCTTCAATTCCTATTTTCATTAGTTCGTCTTAGTATGTGAAGTGTGCAAGAAATTATTTTTTGCTTTCTTGTAGCCAGCGATGGCGACCAACATGCTTAGAAACAATTGCGGTAGGGCGAGTAAGTATTTGGTATTGCTTAGTCGGAGATAGTCTTTTGGCGTTGATATAATCAATACGCCTATATAACATGCTGTAAGTATCAGTAGTGAGTTTAAAGCAGCTGAGAATAGAAGAAGTGAAGCAATAGTTGCAGTGCCTAATGCGCCTAAAAGCAGCAATCGAGGTAGTAGCAAGAATTGAAATGCCTTGTCAAAGTAGTCAATGTTCTGATGTAGAACAAGTGCTTTTGTGGCGGGTAATATTGCCTGAATTCCATATTTGATTTGCGCCGCAATCCATCTTGTTCGTTGGTTGCTAAAGCTTTTGTTACTGCTAACTTTTTCATCTAGAATTTGAGCCTCAGGCAAGAAAGTTATTTTAATATGCTCTTTTAATATGCTTAGCTCTAATTCTTTATCAAAACCTCCGAGTGCTTCGATTTGTGACATATGCTCTTTGAACAATTGAAAATCAAAGGCCATTCCAGAGCCTACCAGTGCGCTAGATAAACCAAGCTGCTGATGACCTTTTCTGAAAATGTTTGTGTTGATGCCTTCACTGATTGCGTCTAGTAGGGCATGTGAATTCTCTGCATTTTTAGCAAGCCTTTGTCCTTGCATGGCCATTTTTCCTAGGGCGTATGCGTTATTTATTTCATGTAGAAAACCAGGTTTCATATGATTGTCAGCATCTAGAACAACGGCTAAGTCATGCGCGCTTAGTTGCCTTAATGCTTCGTTCAGCGCTCTTGATTTACTGCTTTTTTCGGCAGATAGTTGTATCAGCTTGATAGGGAGATTCGTAAGAGCTGAAAGTGTTTCTGAATGTAGTTGGTCCGCAATTACTGCAATGGTTAGCTTATCAGAAGGGTAGTTATGTTGAGTAGCTTTTAGAGCTGATTCATAGATGACCGCATCTTCTTTGTATGCGGGTATGAAGACTGCAATGGTGTGTATCTTTTCTGGTGTATTTAAAACAGCTGTTTTCGCAGGTATTAACGATGCGATTCCAAACAATCCAAAGTAGGCAACATTGATAATAAGGTATGATAGTAAGAATAGTAAGAGTATGTTCATTTCCAAAATAGTTTAATAGATCCAGTGACTTAAGTCTCTTCCAATGAGTTTTTCTAGCTTCAGTATATCAGAGGTATATATTTCGTTATTAATGCGTTTTTTAAGCTCATTAGAAAGCCGTGGTTTTTCTAGATTTTTGTTTCTCAGTCGGTTGACCACTGATTTTACGACTTGATTACTTGCTAGTATTTTAGAAAGCCCTGGTGTGTAGGATGATATCGCTCGCTTCAATAGACTGTTTTGTCCTATTAAAAGGTCTATATTTTTGCTTTTAATGAGTCCTGAAACATTGAATTCTTCAGTGCATTCATATTCAGCCAGTGGGTCGACACCTACAAACGCATATACTTCCTGCATTACTGCAATAGGATCTTTTCGGAAGTCATCGTATAAGATTACTTTGATTTGCTCACTGGGAAATAATTGAAAATACTTTTGAAGATGAGCTGCATAAAAACCTTCTTGAACTAGGTCATTTCTTTTCCACCAAATAGATTCCTGATCGAGTGCATCTATAAAATGCGCGGTAGGCGTTCTATTTTCTCTAGCCAGATGCATAAACCTTGAATACAGCCTATCGACAGGCTGTCTAAGCATTGCAATCAGTTTGACATTAGGTATTTTTGACTTGATGTTATGTGCAGCATTTTCATTGTACAAATACATAGGAGAGACTTCCCCTATAGCTTTTTCATTTTTTACGTCTTTAAATAGTGCCTTGTATGCTTCAAAGTCTGTTACTGACCATGGGTAATGAAACATCTGGTCTTTGTCTTCTGAGGGGGGCACCAATTTCTCATTTTCCAATGCAAAGAAATTGGTCTCTTTGATCGGGCTCATGAACACCTCAAGGTGACTATTTAGATACTCATAAAGTGATGTAGTACCTGATTTACCTGCTCCGATTACCAGGAAGTTCGGAAGTTGTTTTTTCATGATTTGAAATTACATCCCCCTGTCGGACTCGCGTTTCTAGTTTCGATTTTCAGCGAAATAGTTTCGATTTTTAGTCAGGTATTTGAGTAGATGAACGGTAGAGTACTGGTTAAAAGACTTGGGTCTTAGGACTGGGTGCTTAGCAATTCCATATAGCAAGCCGGTAAGGATGTTTAGACTTGTGATCAATGCTATGGTCCATAAGGGCCCCCCAATAGCAATCATGAGCAGGTCTCCTGCGACATTTACAGCAACCATTATCCATACTTTCTGTGCATTGATCCTTGGCAGGTTGATACTATCAAAGGACATTCCAAGGTATTTGTCAAAAGGGATCAATAAGATAGAGATCGAAATAACTTGAACGATCAAGAAGCTCTCCTTGTACTGACCACCACCAAGCAGTTGCATGACCTGTTCCGAGAAATAGAAGCCTCCAATGCCAATTATCAGACTGATTGAAGTAAGCGATCCAACTGATTTATAGAAATGTTTTTTGTATTGCTGTAGCTGTTTACTCTGATAGTATGCAGTTAATTTTGGGAATGAGGTCATCACATAGCCTCTTAGAGGTATTTCGACTATTTCAGTTAGTTTGGCTGGAATCGCAAAAATGGCAGCTGCTTCGGGGTTCATCAAGAAGGCAATCAAAAATGTATCTGTATTCTTGAGTAGATTTCCAGCAGTGAGCGTTGACATATTGTGTTTACCGAATCGCACTAAAGAGCTGAGATGAGCCCTACTTATTCGAGCCAGGTCGGTTCTGCACTTCTTAATCGTCAGAACTACAACACTGACTATGCTATGAGATAATATGTATAGCAATATTGACTCCTTGACGACCAGATTATCTTGCGTCAATAAGAAAAATAGAAACAGAACGTTGACGAATAGCCTGAAGCTGTTCATGGCCCAATAGTCCTTCCTGGCTTGAGCAGCCCATGTTAAAAATTGAGGAATAAGAGAAGAAGCTAATAGAAGAGGGTAGTGCTGCAAGATCACCTCCAATGCCTCAATCTCTATAGAGAAATAAGGTAGAATAGCATTGAGAAACAGGCTAACAGCAATCAGGCCAGAAGCAATAGTAAGATTGAGAAGCCAACCTGTCCCCAGTAATGCTTGACGTTCGCGTGACTTAAGAGTGATGTAATGCCGTACTAATCCTTGCCTAATAAGCCCAATTCTAATTAAGTCAAGGAGTCCAGCAGCTGAAAAAAACAGGACAATGATGCCAAAATCTGTTTTGCTACTTAGTCTCGCTAGGATAGCAAAGTTAAGTAGACCAAATGCAGAGGCTAGTAAGTTGCCTACGAGTACTTTGATATGGCCCTGCTTAATAAGACGTAATATGCTTGAATGTAGTAGAAGCATTCTCATAAAGCAAAAGCCATTTGCTTGGACCTAAATGACCAGTCATTTGACCTGGCCAATTTGATTCTTGCTTGAATCAAACCCTTACTACGGACAGGATAAGTGACGATGTCCCTGATGAAAGCTTGCGGAGAATCCGCCAATGTGATATAGCCATGAAAGTCAGAAAGGTCTGCAAAAGGAGTGGAGATAACGGGTACGCCAGCGGCTAGATATTCATTGATCTTCAGCGGGTAGATATTTCTGGTGAATTCGTTCTTGACGAATGGAATCATAGCAAGATCAAACGTGGAAAGAAACTTTGGCAGCATTTGAGGTGACTGCGCACCAGCAAATGTGACATTTATATACTTTTTAAGTCTTTTGTGACCTTGATTACAGGTAACTCTTCCAACAAAGAGGAAATCACATTCCTGTTTTTCAGCAATTACCTTTTCAAGCAATGCGTAATCTAGTCGGTCATCTATAGATCCTAAGTAACCAATTGTTATTCTGCTTTTTGTTGGTTGCTGATTGTATGCTGTATGAAAAAGCTCAAAATCAACGCCATTTTTGATTAGGTGACAGTTACTATTCAAGTGTTTTTTTGCTTCAAGTAGAGCTGATGAGGTGACGATGACATGATCTGCTTCCTTGGCTACGGGTACTTCTAACCTTGCTCCATGCTTTTTACACCATCGTGCTTCTGCTATTTCATCGTAGCAGTAATAGATTGTACGTACAGGCTTGATCATTTTTGCAAGTGAATGTCCCATAGCAGGGTTAAAGGCGTTGATCATTGTTGCTGAATTGAACCCGTTTTTCTTCAATATCCGTTTTAGGAATAGATGGTAAATCAGGCCCATCTGCAAGTTCATCAAGAAATCAAAAACTTGCGGTTGCTTGATACAGTTGATCGGAAGTGTAGGGGGTAGTGTAACATGTAAAAGCGTATTATTTTTATAGGTTACTGACCTCACCCGGGGCGAAATACCCAGCATTCGTCGAATAGGTGCTTTATTCAATCCTGCCAGCCCCATTATCAAATCCTTGATAGTAAATGCATAATCGATAAATAATACACGGTTGTCTTTCGCAAGATTCCCCATCATATGGACCACTGATTTCATGTAATCACCTTCCCATGTAGTCATAGAAAGACAGATGATATTTTTGCGTATCTTTTTCAAAATGTGGCCTTGTTAAACTGAAGTTTTGTAATATTTTTTGCCCAATTGATGAGCTTTCCATGATGACTTGTCAAGTCTCCACTAAATGCTTCCAAGTGATGTGCCTTTAGTCCATTAAGAATCATTTGTGGTTTGGCGTTGCATTTTTCTTCCCATTCATTAATCAGCTGTGATTGTAGGTTGCTCCAATTCTGATCGGCCCGGGCTATCATAAGTGTTTGATCTGCAGATCGAATGAGTCCCCAAGGAATGATGCCTTTACTAAGCGCTGGGAGTTCTAATATTGTCAACCTATCATCTTTCTTTATGCCTAGGTCTTGAAGTTGTTGGGCATTAATCATCGTCGCTGATACTTCGTAGGTCTCAGTAAGATCATCAGCGACTTGATTCCCAACTCCAGGTATCATCAGACGCGTTAGAATGCCTGATTTTTGTAGTTCAATACTAAGAAGTCGCCCAACAGTAGTTTTTCCTTCTCTTTCATAGGCACTAAAAAGAATAATAAGTTTTGTGTTGAAACGATGAGAGGCTATTGAAGAAGCAAGAAGGCTTGTTACATCGTTCAGTACGAGTGGGTATCTGGCTTTAAGCTCTTTGTTTAGGACGGGAAAGGCACCTACTACCTTGATGCCAGAGGCCTTTTGCGCTTTTTCTAAGCTACTAATTGTACCATCGAGCATTTCTATGGCAATCAGCAGAGCTACTACAGTAAATAGTCCAAGTAATAAGCCGCCACCTATCAACAAGGCTCTTTTTGAAGGTAAGGGCTGGAGCGGTAATTGAGGCCAATCAACGACCTCCAATTTGCTAGATAGCTGAATATTTTGTTGCCTTAGTTTGCTCATATTTATGCTATTCAGCAATCCCAAGTATTCTCTTTCAGCTACATTAATTTCTCTTTCAAGCCTAGCTAAAGTAGAGCCCATTGGCGCAAAGTTTTGATACATACCATCTAGCTCCTTCAGCCTAATTTGGTAGTTTGCTACCATAGATTCTTCTTTTGAGAGAAGTATGATGTTTTGCAGCCATTCATTGAGTAATTGTTTATTTGGGAGACCTTCTTTGCTATTAGATAAGGAGTATATCTCTTCCATATCCGCTTTTATACTTTCGGTCACCTGAGCTACTTGTGAATCATGAGCAAGTGTTTGCTCAGCGTCTTCTGCAGATACAGACTTAGTCTGGTTATGGACTAGCCTAGTTAACTCATTCCTCTTTTTCAACAAATCTTTATTTTTTGCTAGTAAAGTACCTCGGATCTTGAGTTTATCTTCAATTTGTTCTAGCGCAACTTGAGTAGCTAGTAGGCTCATTTTCTTGTTTGAATATTCCTCCAGTGCGTTTTGCTTTTTGATAGCAATCGCTTTGGTCTGCTCTCCATAGTTGATCACTTTGCCTTTGGTTCTGAATGCTGTCAGCCTGTCTTCAGCATCTTTAAGCTTCAGTAATGTCATGTCAAGTTGCTGCTGGAAATAGTCAACAACATCGCCTGTTTCTGCGACTTTAATAGATCGGTATTTACTTGTAAAGACTTCGATGATTAATTCAAGGACCAGCTTACTATTTGCGGTGTTACTTGAAGTGAAATATAGCTTCAACATATCACTTGATTTATGCCTTTTCACTTCTAGTGATTTAGTCAAAGTCGTACCATAGTAAGAGTTATCAGTTCTCAATACCGCGATTAGCACGGGATCATTTGTTGCTAGAGCCAAACGAATAGCTTCTGCTATGGTGGTTAAGTCTAGGGAGTTATAGGAGGTCATCCATTCTTCATTATCCAAGTATGCTTTCAAGAACAATTGGTTTTCGGCTGGAATCTGGCCATTATCGTGCAAAGTGGCCAAATGTCTAGCCAGCAATTGAATAGATACCTCCTCTTTGGTCTGTTTCGATTCTATGATGCTTATCAAGTTGTCAAAAGCATTGTTTACCGCATGGTAGTCCACCTTATCGGCAGCGCCAGATTCGATATTAAACCCAGAAGCAATACCTGTGTACACGAGTGCACTGGATGCGTATTGCTTTTCCTGGTTAATTGTAAATAAGAAGATAAAGGCTGCGATTAAAAGGGGAGTTGCTATTAGCAGATTGATGTTTCTGAACAACAATCTGCTGAAGTCAAATAAACTCATATTAGTAATCCGTTAGGCTTAGCATAATATTGATTTCACTACGCTTTTTCAGCGCAGAAATCTTTGATTTCATATATTCTGTTTCCCATATGTTATACTGATTTTGTACAAGAAGTAGTTGGTCATATGTGACATTTCCGCCCCTAAACTCTACCTCCATCATTGATAGGTGTTGCTTTCTGGTGTTCAGTGTTTGCTCATTGAGGACAATGGATTCTAGCGCCATCAGATAGTCGTAGTAACGATCTATGATTTCTTTCTTTAGTCTCTGTTTGTGATCCTGCTGAAGGTGATAAACGCGCTGCCGTTGGTTGGTTGCTTGCCGGACAAAGCTTTTTCGATTTATGAGTCGTTCTGGATCGAGAGAAATTGTGGCGCCAAGGTGGGGTAACACCCCTACGTTAGTAATTGATTCATTATTTCCTCCTACATATGTATCCGCAGAGAAGATGTTTAACCCAAGTCTAAAAGAAGAGATCCAATCTCGTTTCTTTTGTATGATACCTTCATTAAGCATAGCAATCTCTTGGTCAAAAGCTTTGATTAAATGAGACGAAGAGTGGATTCTCGATACCAATGAGTCCAATAATTCGGGACTTCCAATGATCTGAGTAACACGCCAGATTTCTTTTTGAAAATCTTCGTTGTAAGATTCAGTTTGAGCACTAGCGGTTAAGGCTAGGGTTAGGCTTAGAAGTACTACTAAAATCTTGTTCATGACTTATTCTTATTTGGTAATTCAAATGTATCAGTCATGCAGTCCCTACGCTCTGAGCTTTAGACTTTTGGTGGGATAATTTCGATTTTTGGGGGACCTGAAGCTGATTCAAATCTAATCAGTGAGAACTGGGCATTTGGCTTGGAGTTAATCTATTTCACCCCAATAACATCAAAGCCAAGGTGGGTACTCTCTGTTCCGTTTTGCAAATGCCAAATGCAAGCTTTTAGGTAGGCTACCAGGTGAATTGATTGCTGTTGTACGATAAATGTAAGCACTTGTTTGGGTGCTGCTAAAAGAGAGAAGAATACAAAGAACATTACTTGCTGAACCAAGCCGAAATTTCGGCGCATAAATAGGATTCTATTTCGCGTTTGAAAGTATGTTTTCAGCGGAGAGTTTTTACCAGTTGCAATAGATTCTTTGTGATAGATGTGACTGCTATGATCTACAAAGACCTGATAGCCATTTTTCTTTATTCTGTGAATCCATTCAAGTTCTTCATAATAGAGGAAGTACGTTTCGGGCATTGGGCCCACAGAGTCTATCGCTTCTCTCTTAATCATCATTGCGGCACCATGAGCGTAGGAAGTAAGTTCTTGCTTTTCAGAACACTTAATTGCTTGTTTGTAATGAAGGGCCTTATTCCTGCCAGTAAAAGGATTGATAGACGAAAAACCTCCATACTGTAGTATGTCTGGCTGATCCGCGTAAAAAATGAGCGGAGACACAACTCCTAATGAAGCATTTTGATCTAGCACTTGGCACAGTTTCTCTGTTGTCCCTGTAGATAGAACAGTATCATTATTTAGAAAAAAAAGATAATCACCTGTTGCTTCCTTAATCCCCAAATTATTGCCACCCGCAAAACCTAAATTATACTCGCTTCTAATAACCAGAACGTTTGGGTATTTTGAACGAATTTGCTTTGTTTCGTCTGTACTGGAACCATTGTCAATAACAATAACTTCAAGCAAAATAGGATCAAATGAACCGATAGAATTCAACAATTCTAAAGTCACGGCCATTTCGTTATAGTTGACTGTTATGATACTTACTTTAGACATATCTATTTCCGCTCAGCTTTATCCCATATGACAGAGTAGTTGCCATTTAGGAGTTTTATGGCTCCTAGGTACACACTAAGGTTCATAAATGAAAAATAGAATGGGACAAATGCAATTTTCAATTTTATTCTTTTCGTTTGCAAGACATATCCAACAAATGCTAGTAGGTAGAAGGAGGCTTGAGCACACATAAAAAAGAGGTAGAAACTTGACTGCCCCACCAACAACGCGTTTGTAATAAAAGCAAACATTATGGCCAAGGGGGCAGCTGTCCAACGCAGGACTCGGTGTGAGAAATATTGAAAGGTCAAAACTCCATATTTAAATGGATTGAGCATTTCGCGTAAGTGGTAAACCGCCTGTAGGCCTCCAGCACTAATCCTGATTTTACGTTTGCTCTCTTCGGCGATTGATGCGGAAGAATGCTCAGAAGCAACAGCATCTGGGGCATAGGCTATTCGGTATCCTTCTTGAGCAATTCGCATGGACGTTATGAAGTCTTCTATCAATAAGTTTGAATCAGGCGCTTCATACAAGTGATATCTCACAGCAAATAGTTCACCTGCAGCGCCAACCACGGAATGCAGTTTGTAATCAATCTTCTTTAACCAAGATTCATATTTCCAATAGATCCCTTCGCCTGAAGCAGAGGCGTCATCATTTTGGCTAGAAATGACCTTTTTTTCACCCGCTACAGCACCGACTCGATTATTTTGAAAGTGCTTTGTTAGATTTTTTAATGCAGATTCATTCAATTCAGTATTGGCATCAGAAAAAACAATAATATCCGTTTGTATCGCTTCAATTACTCTATTTACTGCCGCAAGTTTTCCGTTCCGCTGAGATTGATGAAAGTGCTCAACTCTTGGATCATTACGAACAATAGAAGCTGTATTGTCGTTAGACCCATCTGTTACTATGATGGTTCTGACTTTGTCCTTTGGGTAATCCAGAAACGCGCAATTACTTATCTTATCGGCTATGATACTTTCCTCATTGAACGCTGCAATGATATGCGTTAATTGTGGGTAATCTTCATCCTGCAACTCGGGTAGCTTTTGCTTTGGAAGAAACAGAGTGATAAGTTTGGTAAGTACACCGTATCCTATGTAGGTATATATCAGGATGGCGATAGAAGTGAAAAATATTATTTCCATGATTGTTTTAATTGAGTGTGCGAAAATGCCACTGTTGGATAAGTAAATGATTGATCAGACCTGAATTGACACACCTGATGATTGGTCATACTTGATTTAAGGGTTCTCCTGATGCCGTCGATAATTGAATAGTGACCAACTCATTCTCGATGGTATTCATGTCAAACTGTTAGTAATCGTTTGGACCTGAAATGGCATCAACATCATCTACATATTGTTTCATGCATGATGAAAAGGATAGGGTAATAGCCAGCCCTAGTAGATAGATAGAATTTTTCATACCTTTTCTTGTTGAAGAGCCGCGAGCGGCGTTTTGGCTAATATTTTAAGATCCATCCAGAAGCTGTTATTCCTAGCATATTCGATATCGAGTGCTTTTCTTGAATCAGCGGAAGTGACTTTCTTGCCTCTTTCCGTGACTTGCCACAGACCTGTAATGCCTGCTGGAGCTAAGAATCTTTCCGACCAATCATCATTCGTCAAGGTCTCTGCTTCATACAGAGGTAGTGGTCGGTTACCGACTAATGACATATCACCAATTAGCACGTTAACCAACTGAGGTAATTCGTCTATACTTGTCTTTCTAATCCAATGTCCCACTTTCGTGATTCTTGGATCATTGTTGATCTTCACGAAGGAAGAGGCAACAGCGGCATTACTATTGGCAACATGGACTCCCTCATCGATGAACTTATCATCACTGATCAGCATCTCAGTACCGGAATGTTTCTTACTTAATTCATCAGTTTCTACAGTAGGAACGTAATGATTTAGATTTTTCATCTGATCTATCAATTGATCTGCGTTAACTCGCATTGATCGAAACTTAAAAAAGTCAAAGATTCGATAGCCTGTACCTACTCTTTTTTGGCTGTAGAACACAGGCCCTTTCGATTCCAGCCTGATGGCCAGAGCAGTCAGAATGAATACAGGCGACAGAATAGTCAATAGCATTACTGCGCACAAGATATCAAAAGCCCTTTTGGGTGCAGAAATAAATTTTTGTTTAGGCTGATTTTTGGTTGTATTTGTCTTGGTGCTTGAATAGGCTTGAAGTCGATGCATGATGATTTCAGCTGAAGCACTGCTCTTTAGGTTATCTATTATACCTAAAGATTTATATAGATCACCTATACATGTGTCTGGATGCTCTTCAATTATCAATGAAGTCATTGATACATTTTTCTCTTTGATAAAAGCGAAAAATGTTTGCATTTCATGTAAGGAAATAAGGTCACCATCAATAAGTAAAAAAGAAGGCAGGCTCCTTTTTTTAGAGATTCGATAGTTAAAGGCTGTCTGTAAATCTCCTAGTGTCATGTAGCAACTAACTTGAAGCCCCAGCTTGATAAATCCCGAAATGAGGGATGATTGTCCTATTAAAATTATTTCTTGTTTATCAGTCATTAGTTCAGTGCGTTATTGATTCTTAATACCAGCTCTTGTGGGTGAAAAGGCTTTGTGATGAAGTCCTTGGCACCTAATGCCAAACAGGAGATCCTGGTTTCACTTTTCTTCTGTCCAGAAAGCAATACAATAGGAAGATCTTTGTAGAAACCTGACGACTTCATAAGTTCCAATACTTGTTTGCCATTCATACCTTCCATTTCATAATCAAGGAGCATGACATCTGGTTGCTCATTG
The DNA here is from genome assembly GCA_047627515.1 of Cyclobacteriaceae bacterium. Classification (GTDB taxonomy): domain Bacteria; phylum Bacteroidota; class Bacteroidia; order Cytophagales; family Cyclobacteriaceae; genus JAYPLE01. Next base: position 13,245 of record JBLHTU010000034.1, read on the forward strand.
GTTTCGTAGAATGACATTGCCTCGGCGCCATTTTCAAATGTTTGTACACTAAAGTCCTTTGCTAGAACTTCTTCTAGGAAAGCCCTCATCATTAAGTTGTCATCTACTATTGCAATTCTTTTCATATTTCAGTTCGTTTTTGGTTAAATCAAGGAGGTGATTTGATTTAGCTCACTGTTTCTTGGTTCTAAAGTATGGTGATGTTGATCGCTAGGATTTGCTATTTAGAAAATTGGCAGAGATTTGTCGATTTTTGGTTTGGCCAAAAGGTCAATTTCCTAGGCTATTTCAGGCATTAAATAGAGGAGGAGTTATAAAAAACTAAGTAGTTGTGCTGAAATCAAGCAATGGCAGGACTATATCTACTACTTTTGCCAAATGGGTGACACAAGTACTTTTGATCAACTAAATCTTTCTAATCCTCTTTATAATGCATTAGCTGATTTGGGATTTGAGAGCCCAACGCCGATTCAGCAAACAGCCTATCCAATTATTTTGGGTGGAAAAGACATGGTTGGGATTTCTCAAACAGGGACAGGTAAAACCTTTGCTTATCTACTCCCATTGCTGCGCGACCTCAAATACTCTAAGGACTTACAACCAAGAATCCTTATCATGGTGCCTACTCGGGAGCTAGTCGTGCAGGTTGTGACACAAGTGGAACAGCTGACTACTTACATGAACGTAAAGACACTAGGCGTATATGGGGGTACTAATATCAATACACAAAAAACTCAGGTTGCGGAAGGAATGGATATTCTGGTTGCCACTCCGGGAAGATTATACGATTTAATTTTACACAAATCCATCGCGGTCAAGTCTATCAAAAAGGTAGTCATCGATGAAGTTGATATTATGCTTGATTTGGGTTTTCGCTTCCAGCTGACTAATATTTTTGATCTCTTGCCGAGTAAGAGACAGCATATTATGTTTTCTGCTACCATGACAGAAGAGGTAGATGAATTAATCAATGACTTTTTCATTTCGCCAGAAAAGGTAACTATAGCCTTGAGCGGAACACCCTTGGAAAATATCAATCAGACGAGCTATCAGGTGAGGAATTTTTACACCAAAGCAAATTTATTGAAGCACTTGTTATCGGATCGTGAAACCTATCAGAGGGTTTTGGTTTTTGTAGCAAGTAAAAGGCATGCTGATAAACTGTTTGAAGAGCTTGAGGAGGAACTAGCTCATGAGCTTTGTATAATTCATTCCAACAAAACACAAAACTACCGACTTCGGTCATTGGATCAGTTCAACAAGGGCACACATAGAATTCTGATTGCTACGGATGTAATCGCAAGAGGACTAGATATTGATAACATCTCTCATGTCATCAATCTGGATACGCCTACTTATCCAGAAAACTACATGCATCGCATCGGCCGTACTGGTAGAGCTGAAAAGCAGGGAATATCAATCCTCTTGTATACGGAAAAAGAAGAGGGCGATAAGGTGGCTATTGAAGAGCTCATGGGCATGTCAATACCTCTGGAGACGAATCCAGAAGAGGTGCCTATATCAAGCCTTTTACTCCCTGAGGAGTTAACACAACGCCAAAGGTTAGAGTTGTCGCATAAGCTGGCCACCAATGCCCCGAGAGGTGAGTCTACGCATGAAAAGAAGGATAAGAATAAGAAAGTGAATATGGGTGGGTCATACAAGCGAAAACTTGCCTCTAAATACAAAAAACCACTAACACGAGGGGATAAGAATCAAAATAACAAGAAGAAATAATTTTAAAGGATGTTTGAGGCTGAATACGGAAAACCACTAAGTGAGTCGCTTTTTGAAGAATGGCTCGAAAAAGGACGGGAAAGTAAAGTAGGGTACAAATACCTTCTAGTTAACTGGAATGCGCATGATGAAGATTTTCAAGCCATTTATGTAGCTGAGCGATCTGAAATAATCTTGCACAAACAGCCGATCGGAAGCCCAGATTCGTTAGTTGCTGCTTATGACATTTACTCGGAATCCAGAATTCATGTAGAGGGCTAGAGATCTTTACTTAAAGTAAATGCTAGCTGACTATCTTCTATAGACCTTTACCCAATCCACCTCCATGATGACAGCGTCCGCAAAATTATCAGAATTCGTGTCCGAAAAGAAAAAACCACCAACAGCAGTGTTTGACACAATTTCCTGCTTTTTTTTCAAATAGTTCAGCGATGTTATTGTCATCGTTTGCTTCATATACATGAAGTGATTGATCATCCAATAGTATCTCTAAGGTCGCAGATTTCCAGATCAATTCGTAGGTATGAAATTCTGCCGTCAGATCTGTTCCAGGCGCATGCTTTACTTCTGAGTTACGATTGATATTGATGTTCGCTGTATTGCCATAAAAAATATTTGATTGATAGAGGGTAGGCTCTCCACCTCTTGCCTCGAAAATATCAATTTACCTTTGAGTAGGCCATGGATCTCCATAGGTCCAGAAAGCGGCCCACATGCCATTTCCGGCAGGTAGCTTGACACGTGCCATTACGCGAAGTTCTTACTCTACACTAGCAGCTGATGAACCGTACAGCGTTTTACTTTCGATTCGTGCTGACACATACTCAAAGCTTTTCGGATTGCTGTCAAAGTAATTCGTCGGCCTATTACGTCTTCTCGCTGTGTATCTATGATGAAAAGTCCATCTTCTAGTCTTATTTGTTCTTCTCGATACAGCTGGATTTCTTCATTGTATGCGCCTCTTTCCCATATATTCTACGCGCCTATTCCTTGGTCAAAATTTTCTTCAAAAATTAAGTTCCAATCTCCGAGATCTTTCATAGTATGATCAATAGTCATTGGATCAGTAGACGAGCAGTTGGATAAACCCAGAATCAACAATAATGGTAGAAGTGGAGCGGTGGTAATTTTCATGATCACAGATAATAAATTAATTATTTAGGCTTTTGAACAAAGTACTTTTGTTGATCGGTGCCGTTCGTAGAACTGTAAACTGTTTGATTAATATGATTTTATCTGCAATTACTTACAGACTAATCTTGTTGGTTTATGTCCTATTGAAGGATCAAAGCTATATTCGTCCATTAAACATGTTGCTAACATGTACAAAATGGTAGCAAAAGCAGATAATAAGCGATGAATAGAAAAAACATACTGATTACAGGCGCAAGCTCAGGAATAGGAAGAGGAATGGCATTGGAGTTTGCTAAGCAAGGCCATAATTTGGCTCTCTGTGCGAGACGTGTTGAGAATTTACAAGCTCTCAAAGAGCAGATCAAAGAATTGAACCCTGGCGTTCATGTATTTACGAGATCTTTGGATGTGAGTCAAGCAGAGCAGGTTTTTGAAGTGTTTAAAGCCTTCAATAACGATTTTGGCCAGATCAATGAAACACTGGATCGCGTTATCGTCAACGCAGGAATCGGTAAAGGAGGATCACTTGGTAAAGGGTTTGCATCAGCTAATATGCAAACAGCAGTTACCAATTTTGGCGGTGCTTTAAGTCAGTTCGAAGCAGCTTTGGAAATTTTTCGTGCGCAAGAGAGTGGTCACTTAGTGGCTATATCGTCTATGTCTGCTTTTAGAGGGTATGGACGTGCTTTGAATGTGTATGCTGCCACAAAAGCTGCTCTTAAAAGCTTGGCCGAAGGTGTACGCGTAGATCTGCTGCATTCACCCATCAAAGTATCATCCATTTTTCCGGGTTTTATAGAGACCGAGATGACTGATCAGATGGCGAAGAGACCTCCATTTATGATCGATGGAGACAAAGGAGCTAAGTTGCTTGTAAGAGCCATCAACAAGGAGAAAGCAAATGCCTATGTGCCTTTTTGGCCTTGGCATTTTTTCAAATTAGTCATGCCCTTTGTAACATTGTCTTTTTTAAGAAAATTCTAGTTCATTCTTCTGACGGCTTTAGTTCGATCGTGGCCCAAAGGTGGAAAAGCGTTAAAATACCGAGTTACAGATTATGTTGATTGAAACGCATCAGTTTCTCCAATTTTGATTGCTAATAGGCTCAAAGCGTAAGAAATACACCAAATATGAAAACACAAACGTATCTTTTCCTCTTACTGATTGTTATGAATGTAGTAAGCTGTCAAACACTGGACAAAGGTGGCGTCGTAGAAACAACTATTCAGGAGGTGAAGGATACCAAAATTCAACAACTTTTTGCAGGTACGCATAAAGCATTATGCTACTCTGGATTCAGATCAGGACAGCATCCGGACCGAGGTGAAGGTGCTGTAAACCCATCTGATGATGAGATCCTGGAGGATTTGACTTTGATGAGTAACCAACTTGGTACATCACTGATTCGCATGTACGACTGCGGAGAAAATACTGAGTCCACGCTAGAAATGATAAAGCGTAACAATCTATCTATCAAGGTACTATTAGGCGTTTGGTTAAAGGCGGAGTTAAGTGCTCATGAAACATGTGCATGGCTCACTAATCCCATACCGGAAGGTATGCTTGCCGCAAACAAAGCAACTAATCTGCTAGAGATTGCGCGGGGTATTGCCTTGGCAAAACAGTATCCTGAGATCATCGCTGGAGTTAATGTAGGTAATGAGGCATTGGTCGAGTGGAATGACCATAAAGTAGATGTAGATACAATCATTTGCTACGTGAAACATATACAAGGGTCAATAGATCAGCCTGTTACAGTAGCGGACAACTATCTGTGGTGGGCGGAGCAAGGTACGGGTTTAGCAAAAGTTGTTGATTTTGTTTCTATACATGTGTATCCGATCTGGGAAGGCGTCTCTATTGATGAAGCGATCGCTTTTACTCTGCAGAATATCAAGCAAGTACAAGACTCGTTGCCTACTAGCAACATAGTCATAACAGAAGCTGGTTGGGCCACAACGGCTTCTGAATTTGGAGATCAGGCCTCAGAGGCCAATCAGATAAAGTATTATCAGGAGTTGATGACTTGGGCAAAATTGAATGATATGACTACTTTTTTCTTTGAAGCTTTTGATGAAGATTGGAAAGGAAATCCTACCAATATGATGGGAGCAGAGAAGCATTGGGGTTTGTACAAAGTGGATCGTACACCCAAACAAGTAATTTTAGAAATAGCAGAGTAACTGCGTTCAATATGGCGAATACCAATCTGCAAAATCCAGTACTTCATCACCTGCTGGAAAGTACAAAGGAACCTGTAAGTCCTCATTGATTGAGCTAACTTGCCTTGTTGCTCAAGTATTATTCCTCTTAATCTCAGTTCAATGCCAAAAAACGATTTTAGTAAGTATGAGACATCCAATTTTCTGGATGAAATGGTGGATGCAAATGGGGATATAAGACCACATTACGTGCTCTTTCGTGACCGGATACAAAAGATGGGTTGGAAGAAATTGAATTTCCTTCAGCACTCGACGGACAGGGCTCAGATGTCTTTGGGCATGACTTTCAACGTGTATAGTGATAACCAAGGGCAGGAGCGAATTCTTCATTTGGATATCATCCCTAGGATCATTTCTGGGCAGGACTGGGAAATACTTGAAAAAGGCCTTAAACAGCGCATAACAGCACTGAACTTATTTATTGCAGACCTGTATGGGGAGCAAAAAATACTAAAGGATAAGATTGTTCCTAAGGAATTGATTTTTTCAAGTGCTACTTATTTGAAAGAATGTCAAGGCTTAAAGCCGCCTAAAGATATTTGGTGTCATATTTCAGGGTCTGATATAATCAAAGGTGATGACGATAAGTTCTATGTCTTAGAGGATAATTTAAGATGTCCTTCCGGTGTATCGTATATGTTGGAAAATAGAGAGATTCTCAAGCAAACGTTTCCTGAATTATTCGAGAAATTGAAAGTTAGACCGGTTAAAAATTATGTACACGATCTGCGTGATATGTTGGCTTCATTAACGCCACATGCACCCGCTTCGATTGTTGTGCTGACACCCGGGGTCTACAATTCAGCCTATTTTGAGCATTCCTATCTGGCACAGCAAATGGGTGCTGAACTGGTAGAAGGTCGAGACCTAATCGTGCAGAACGATTTTGTTTACATGATCACAACAAGAGGGTTGAAAAGGGTAGATGTTATCTATCGTAGGGTTGATGATGATTTCATTGATCCGTTAGTTTTCAACAAAGACTCATTGTTGGGAACACTGGGTCTGTTCAATGCTTATAAAAAGGGGAATGTTGTTTTGGTGAATGCACCAGGTACAGGCGTAGCGGATGATAAGGCCGTGTATGCATACATTCCTAGAATCATTAAGTATTATCTGGGAGAAGAAGCTTTACTTGAAAATGTAAAGACTTATATCTGTGATGAAGCGCCAGATCTGAAATATGTAACGGAAAATATCCATAACCTGGTGGTCAAGCAAACCGACGCATCAGGTGGCTATGGTATGTTGATCGGCCCAAAATCTACCAAAGAAGAACAGCAAGAATTCATCGCAAAAATAAAAGCGAACCCAAGGAATTACATCGCTCAGCCTATGATCAATCTATCTAGGGTTCCTACGTTATCGGATGAGGGTATACAAGGCCGCCACGTAGATCTACGTCCCTACATACTGTATGGAGATGATATAAAAATTACGCCTGGTGCCTTGACAAGAGTTGCCTTGAAAAAGGGGTCCATAGTAGTGAATTCTTCGCAGGGGGGTGGAAGTAAGGATACCTGGGTATTAGATCATTGATAGGTTTAGGGTTTATCGTTAAAATATTGTTAATCAATAAGATATAAAATATAGAGCCGATGTTAAGCAGAGTTGCAGATCATATCTACTGGATGAATCGATACATAGAAAGAGCCGAGAATTACGCCAGGTTTATGGACGTGAATTTCAACCTATCTCTTGATCAGCAACCTGATGCCTCAGCACAATGGAAGCCTTTGGTTGTTACTACCGGTGATTGGCCGCTATATGATTCATTGTATGACAAAGTAGATAAGAAGAATGTGATCTACTTCTTAGGTTTCAGCGAGGATAATCCCAATTCTATCTACAACTGTATTGTAAATGCACGAGAAAATGCACGAGCTATCAGACCCGAGATTACGAGAGAAGTATGGGAGCAGATAAATTATTTATACTACTTTGTGAAAGAGGCTGCTGCAAAAAAGAGGTGGGAGAAGAAGGATCCAAGAAGCTTTTTTATTGATATAAAAAAGGGTTGTCAATTGCTGTATGGGATATTTGATTCCACGATCTCAAAAACAGAAGGGTGGCATTTTGGTAAAATTGGTCAGTTGGCTGAGCGAGCTGACAAGACTTCTAGGGTTCTAGATGTGAAATATCATATGCTGTTACCTGATCATGCGAACATAGGTTCATCATTTGACATCATGCAGTGGTCAGCTTTGCTTCGCTCTGTCAGTGCCTATGATATGTATTTAAAGAAGTACGGCAGGCTTACTGCAGTAGGCATTTCTGAGTTTCTCATATATGATAAGGACTTTCCTCGCTCTATGCTTAGTTGCTTAATAGGTGTGGATCGTTCGATCCAAGTGATCTCCAAGCATAAGGGCGATAAACGGAACCAAGCGGAAAAGCAACTGGGTCTACTAAGATCTCATCTGGAGTATACGGATATCAATGATGTTTTTACTTTCGGAGTCCATGAGTATCTAGATGATTTTCAAACGAAACTGAATCACGTGTCTTTTTGCCTTTTCGACACGTTCTTTTCAACTGAAAATATTAAAATGGCTCAATCACAGATTTCCAATTGATTCAAATCAATAGTTGCTATCTAAGTACATGCACCACAAGGAAATGAAGATCCAAATCATCCATGAAACATATTACTCTTTTGACGGCAAGGTCTTCTTAGAACCTCATTACTTAAGGTTCCGGCCACGCAGTACTTCCTATTATGAATTAGATTCATATTCGCTCAGTCTAGGAGCTCAGCCAGCTGGCCAAAAAGTGATCAGAGATGAGGAAAACAATCTAATTGATTTTTGTTGGTTTGATGGGAAGACGGATAGCTTTAATCTAAAGTCTGTGTCTATTATCAATACAAGGGATCACAATCCATTTTCCTTTATCGTTCATCCGCAAGCCTACAGTCAATTACCTTTTTCATACAATGAACGAGAGATGGACCTACTCGGACCAAATTTGCAAAAGCAATCAACTACCTCTGATTTGATTGATTACGGTGCCCAAGTCATGCAGGAAGCTGGAAATGATACCGTACAGTTTTTGACTAAGTTGACCTTCCAATTGCATCAAGATTTTAAGGTGGTTTACCGAGAAGAGGGTTTCCCGCTGATTCCTGACAAGACGTTCTCTTTGAAATCAGGTTCTTGTCGAGATCTGTCCTGGATGCAAATCAATGTCTTGAGGCATTTTGGGATCGCTGCGCGCTTTGTGAGCGGATACTTCTATTTCGATATGGAAGTGCCTTCCTATGAGTTACACGGTTGGGTTGAAGTATTTCTACCTGGCGCGGGCTGGATTGGCTTAGACCCTAGTCATGGAATGCTAACAGGCAATACACATTTTCCAATTGCGTCAAGTGCTTACTATGAAAATACGATGCCTGTTTCAGGTGGCTATCGGGGAGCTGCAACTTCCAACTTAAAGACTAAGCTGACCATAGAAGTTTTAACAAGCTAAGCTCCTCAAAATTCAGATCACTTTTGCACATTAAACAGTAGCTTTCGTATATGAAAATATTTCAGTGTGGACATTGTCATTACCCGTTGTATTTTGAAATCCACTCATGTGACAATTGTGGACATCTCTCAGGCTTTAGAGATGAGGATCAATTGATGTTGACATTCAAGCCTGGTATGGATAGCTTGGTTTCTGATAGAGAGCAGATTGTCTATAAGTATTGCAAAAATAAAGGCTATGATGTCTGCAATTGGGTCATAGAAATAAATGATCCTAATGATTTTTGTCAAGCTTGTCAGCTCAACAGAACCATTCCAAATCTCTCGCAGCACAAGAATTTTGACAAATGGAAGAAATTGGAAATTGCTAAACATCGCTTGATTTACCAGTTACAAAGACTAGGATTACCTGTTCAAAGCAAAGCTGCCAACGACCAGGGCTTTTGCTTTGATTTTGTTGCTAAGCTCGATAATAAGCAGCTCATGACTGGTCATGCAAACGGCGTCATTACGGTGCTGCTGAAGGAAGCAGATTCTGTTCAGAGGGAGCAAATACGGATGCAATTAAGAGAGCCATACCGGACATTGATCGGACATTTAAGGCATGAGATAGGTCATCATTACTGGGATAGAATAGTAAGATCTGATAGTAACACCTTAGATAGTTATCGAAGTGTATTTGGTAATGAAAGACTAGGTTATTCAGATTCACTCAAGAAATACTACGCTGAAGGTCCACCGACTGACTGGCAAACGTCCTTTATCTCTAAGTATGCAACGGCCCATCCTTGGGAAGATTGGGCTGAAACTTGGGCACACTATCTACATGTGATGGATATGGTGGAAACCGCTTACTTTTTTGGTTTGACTGTCAGCCCAACAAGTACTGAATTGCGCATGGAGACAAAGGTGTCATGTGATCCCTACACTGTCGACAATTTTGATACCATTGTTCAGACCTGTGTGCCATTGTCATTTGCAGTAAATAGCATCAATAGGGCCATGGGCTTGCCAGATGTTTATCCTTTTGTGATTACTGCTGGAGTGATCGAGAAGATGAAATTTATCCATCAATTACTGCTGCCTTACAGAGGCACTTTTCATGATGAAATTAGTTTATGAATGTTGTAAGAGTAGGATTTTATATTTAACGAAGGAGAGGAATAACCTCTTTTCCGATCAAGCGGATTGATTCCATCAATTGCTGGTGCGTCAACAATGGATTATCCATCTGAAATGTAAAACGATCAATACCTCCGAGAGCCTCAGAATGCCTTAATATCTTTTCAGCAACAACTTGTGGGTTTCCAACAACAATTGCTCCGTACTCGTCTGATTGAGCATCAAAAGAAGCCCTTGTGACCGTCGGCCAACCTCTTTCTTTTCCTACTGAATTAAACATTTGAGCGTAGCCAGGGAAATACAAGTCCAAAGTAGATTGATGGTCTTCTCCAACAAACCCCAAAGAATGTAAACCAATTTTCATTTTTTCTATCGGGTGACCTGCATCACGATAAGCGTCTCTATATAAATCAACCAAGGGTCGGAATCTCTCCGTCTGTCCACCGATCACAGCAACCATCAAAGGCACACCTTGCTGACCTGCTTTGACGAAAGAGGCTGGTGATCCCCCCACGCCACGGTAGATGGGGATTTCTTGTTGGACAGGTCTTGGGTAGATAGGCTGGTTGACCAATGGGGGTCTAAACTTTCCTTGCCATGTCACAAATTCATTCGCTCTGATTTTCAGGAGCAATTCCAATTTTTCTTCAAACAAGTCACCGTAATCCTGCATGTCAAATCCAAATAGGGGAAAGGAGTCTGTAAATGAACCTCTACCCACTACCATTTCAGCTCTTCCTTTGGAGATCAAATCTAGTGTGGCAAAATTTTGAAAGACTCTGACAGGGTCAGCCGAACTTAATACTGTGACCGCACTTCCCAACCGTATGTTTTTCGTTCTGGCAGCAGCTGCAGCAAGTATAACGGCGTTGGCAGAGTCAAGAAAGTCTTTTCGGTAATGTTCTCCAATGGCAAAAGAATCCAGTCCTATTTCATCAGCAAAAACCATCCTCTCAAGGAGCTGATCCATATCCTTTACAGGGTCTTCATATTGACCTGTTTTCGGATCTATTGTGGCACCAGCGAAGCTGTCTATTCCAATTTCCATTTGTGTTACTTTCTCTTTCAAAACGTATTAATATTACCAATATCCAAAGGATGAATTGTGAGATAAAGTTCCTGGAGACAAATTATCTCTACATGAATAAATGGCTATAAAGAGTAGAAAAGTAAGTGGAGCTTAACAGGATCAATTGTTAGTCACTTAAGTTTTTGAGTTTTGCCTACAGCAGCGATTTCCTATCTTGGGCTTAGCTAATTAAGTTTGATCCATTATCCGTCCACGCCATCTGGCGCTCATAAGTATGTCAAAGCAAAACATTGAAATAAGACATAAGCCATCAGGTGAGTTGATCGCCCACGGACCAAAGGGCTGGGGTATATTCCCCTTTGAGGGTAATTACTACATAGGCCGTAAGTACCTCAAAACAGATGGGTTTAAGTTTTCTGGTATTCCGGGCATCTGTCCGTATAAGTTTGTTTATTTCTGGTATCACTTTGCGGCCACAAGTGGAGATAATACACCCATGCTAGGGTGGGTTTATTGGTTGCCTAATCCTCTTTTCCCTTTTATCGCATTTCGTGTAGCTGTGCCAGCAAAGCATCCTGATATAGTCATTTCAATCAGTTCAATTGTATAATGGAGAATCATATTCCATATTTCCCACATAAACTCCCTTTGCTCTCGACGGAGCAAATGATCGAAGTGGACCGCTTAATGATGGATGAATATCAAATTGATCTCATTCAGATGATGGAAAATGCAGGTAGATGTTTAGCCTCACTGGCCAATGCGCGCTTTTTGACTAATATCAGGGCGGCAAAAGTGATTGTATTGGCGGGTTCAGGTGGTAATGGAGGTGGTGCCATGGTCTGCGCTAGAAGATTAGCTTGCTGGGGACATGAGGTTTCAGTGATTGTAACAGACTCAGATCGGATGAAACCCATTCCCAAACATCAAATGCAAATACTAGAAAAAATGGGGATTTCTGTTAGTTCAGTAGCTGATTTCACGGGAGATGGATTTGATCTTATTATTGATGGAATCATTGGGTACAGTCTGAAGGGGCATCCAAGAGGATCCGCAAGAAAAATGATCGAATGGGCTAATGAACAGGATATACCTATTCTTAGTCTAGACACGCCCTCTGGAATTGATTTGACGTCAGGGACTATTTTCCAGCCTGCTATAATGGCTTCTGCCACATTGACTTTGGCGCTTCCCAAGAAAGGCTTGTATGAAAAAAACGTATTAATACTACGTGGCGAATTATACCTTGGAGATATTAGTGTGCCGCCCTCATTGTATGCCGCGCATTCATTAGGGTTGACCGTCGACCCAATATTCTCAGAGAGTGACATATTGAGACTAGCTTAAATCCTCTCGCCTCATTGGGACATTAAATCTGAAAAAATAGACATTTTCAAGTGCTCTAACTTGTGAAGCTGATCGCATCCCTACTACTTTGACGCTTTAGGGATAGTGGTTATTTTATTTCCATCTCTGACCGCTCGATAGTGAGGAGAGAGTATTTCGATTTTTGCGTCATTAAAAAGGTCTTGAATGTTCTTGTGCAACTCTGAATAGACCTTCGCTAGTTTCTCCGGAGCAAAGGTTACCGCATTGAGCTGATAGGAGACATAGTTGTCATCTAGACTGGTCTGTAGGACAAAGGGCTCAGTAACATCACTTATGTCTGACGTTTTCTGCGCAGCGCTAATCAGTAGTTCATGTATCTTTCTCCAGGGCACATCATAGCCTATGGTCACGGTTGTATGAGCAATTAAGCCTTCATTGTTTTCTTTAGATGTGGAATAGTTGATCGTATGCCCTGCAAGGATGGAGGCATTTGGGACTGTGATATATTCGTTTTTAATGGTCTTTATGCGCGTAACTAAGACCGTTTTTTCAATCACATCACCTGTTACTTCGCCTATTTTAACACGATCACCGATCTGAAATGGCCGCATATATGTAATAACGAGCCCTGAAACGGCATTGGCGATTGCGGAAGACGATCCCAATGAAAACAAGACTCCTAGGAAAACGGAGACTCCTTTGAATATGGGCGAGTCGGAACCAGGTAAATAAGGGAAAATAGCTACAAACATAAAGGCGTAAAGCAATACTTTGATGATGCTAAAAGTCGGAGAAGCCCAGTCCGCATAAAAGCCGTTTAAAGTCAATCTTGACGATTCAATTTCTTTAGAGAGGAACCTAAAGAAGTTGACTAAGTAGCGAGTGGCCAGAAAGATTACCGCAATTGAAAAAACGTTAGGTAAGAACTTAATCGCTGATAGAGCGATATTCTTGGCAGGATTCCAAATCCAAGCAAATAGTGTGGTAGCCCAACCTTGTGTAAAGGGGAATATGCTGAAGATTACGGGCAATGAGATGTAGAGAGCTAAGACAATGATAAGCCATCTCACAAGATTGATGACTGACAAGCTCACTGATAATTGTCTTTCTGGTGTAAACACCTCATAGGTACGGATGTGGAAGCCTTTAAAGAAAGTTTCTCTTTTGGTGCGTAACCAAGCGACGAATCTTCGGAAAATTCTATTCAAGAATACGATGACCGTAAATACAATGAGAACGATTCCAAGCACTAAGCCAACCTTGATGAGGATATTTGATAATGCTTTTGTCTTTTGCTCAGTTGTGATACTGTCAGCGATCTTCTCTTTGTACTGATTGGCTAGGGTTAAGCCTTCTGTTTCAAACCACAAACCATCCCAGTCTGTAATGGACATGACAATAAGCGCATTGTAGACAATGTCAAAAGTTGATTCGTTTTGCACT
>JBLHTU010000035.1:0-26451 GCA_047627515.1 Cyclobacteriaceae bacterium
GCACCATTCTGCTCTATGGTAGTACCACGTGATGTGTCAACCACATTGTCAACATCAGCGTCTACAATCGGCTGTCCTTCCAAATCGATCCTTTGGAATTTTATACCGTGGTTGACTTTAGCTGCACTAAATGTCATGGTACTTGTAACACCAGTATGTAGTCCTTTTCCTTTTACAGTTGCTGGGTTTTTCAGAGTTTGCTGAAAAAATTTCATTTGCTATGTTGGTTTTTAGCCAAATTAATTAGTTTTTTTTCAAGTTCTTCGACTTGTTTAAGAATTGCTGGCAGCTTACGGAATACCACGTATGACTTTCCGAAATCTCTTGCGTCAAATGCATATGTACCACGCAGTTCCTGATCAGGTTTTGTGTTACGATTGATGCCAGCTTTGGCACCGACTTTAGTACCATCTGCAACTTTGATGTGACCGACCATTCCTACTTGGCCTCCAATGATACAGTACTTTCCTATTTTGGCGGAACCTGATATGCCAGTCTGCGCAGCAATTACAGTATGCTGATCAATTTCTACATTGTGACCAATTTGTATGAGATTGTCAAGCTTTACACCAGATCGAATAATGGTCGAGTCAAATGTCGCACAATCAACGACAGTGTTGGCCCCTATTTCTACGTGATCTTCTATGATTACATTACCTAATTGAGGGATTTTCTTGTAGGATCTGTCGGGCAAAGGAGCGAACCCAAAGCCATCGCTACCAATGATCGTGCCTGCGTGGATGATGCAATGGCTACCAATTTCGGTTTTAGCATAGATTTTTACACCTGGGTGGATGATGCAATTATTACCTATGACCACATTATCACCAATATATGCTCCTGGGTAAATGGAGCAGTTATTCCCAATTTTAGTTTTTGCGCCCACATAGGCAAAAGCACCTAGATAGCAGTCTTTACCTAATGAAGATTCCTTGCCAATAAAGCTAGGCTGTTCGATACCGGTCTTCTGAATCGAGGTCAATCTGTCGTACGCTTCCAATAAAGCAGTAAAGCTGATGTATGGATCATCTACTCGAATCAAAACTGGGGAGATTTCACCTTTTATTTCAAGATCCTTCCTAATGATGACAGCACCAGCCTTTGTCGTATAGAGGTGAGGTTCGTACTTTGGGTTAGAGAGGAAGGTGACACTTTTTTCAGTTGCCTGTTCGATGGGTTGTATAGTGTTAATAATCACTTCACCAGAACCGATTACTTCCCCTCCGATTAGCTCTGCAACTTGGCTAACTGTAAATTCCATGTATCGCTTGAAAATTCATTAAAAAATCAATCATGCAAATTTACATTTTTGGGCCAGCATAGATAGTGTTTTTGCACGATTTTGCTGATCGCTTTGATATTCGGTAAATCTCCCGCCAAAGCTACGTCTATAAGGGTGCCATCTTTTTTTAGAATATTGATACTACTATTGGTCGAAACGTAGGCCTCATTACTTACAGTACCAAAACTATAAAATGAATCTGCCTCTTCGGCGGAAAACTGATATACCCGCATAATTTCATCTTTAATCAGTGTTCTGGTTGATGGCTCTGATGGTTCGTTGAGAAGTTTTACTTGGAACAGGTTTCGATTGAGTAACATCTTACTCAATAGCTGCAGCACTTTGTCCGGATGATTCATCCAGAATTTTATGGACCCCCAGATATCGGTATCATCTAGCAGCATGAAGACGCCTAGCAGATCTGGGTCTTCTGCAAATTCCTCAGCCGTAATATTTCTTTCCAGAAAGATCGAAAAGGCAGGGGTAGCAGGTACTTCCACACCCGACTGTCGTAGTCTTTTGGCTTGGGAAATCAGTTGTATGAGCATGTTTTCAGCACTTATGGACGTTTTATGTAAATACACTTGCCAATACATAATACGTCGAGCGCTCAGAAAACTCTCGATACTGTATATACCTTTTTCCTCCACGACGAGTTCATCGTTTTTGACATCAAGCATTTTAATAATTCTTTCGGCACCTATGGTGCCCTCCTGCACTCCCGTAAAAAACCTATCTCGATTGAGGTAGTCTAATCTATCTGTATCTAGTTGACTGGAGACTAGTTGAGTGAGAAATTTACGAGGATAGCTGCCCTCAAATATTTGGATGGCCATTGACAGTTTCCCTTCAAAATCCTGATTGAGTTTCTCTAAGGTCCAACCAGTTATTTTTTCATGATCTACACCGTCAAATAATGAAAATTCTAGTGTGTGCGAAAACGGGCCATGTCCTATATCATGCAATAAAATTGCGATTTGAGCTGCTTCATATTCGGCATCTAAAATGAGGTGACCTTTTTGCCTAAGTGTGTCTAATGCTTTGGTCATCAAATGCATAGCGCCAAGAGCATGTTGAAACCGAGTATGGAGCGCACCTGGATATACGTACTCAGTCAAGCCTAGCTGCTTAATTCTCCTGAGTCTTTGAAAGTAAGGATGTTGAATGATGTCATAAATCAGTTCATTGGGAATGGTAATAAACCCATAGACCGGATCATTGACAATTTTCTTTTTGTTCAATGTAACTTCGGATTGATTATTGCAAATGTCGACTAAACACGCAACCTATCAAACTACATGAGTAATCATAAAATTCTTTGGGCAGATGATGAAATCGATTTACTTAAACCTCATCTGCTTTTCTTAGAAAGCCGAGGCTATGTGATGACGCCAGTTAATAGCGGTCGAGATGCTATTGATCAGGTTCTTGAACATTCATTTGATCTTGTATTCCTTGATGAAAATATGCCAGGCATGTCTGGTCTAGAGACTTTGGTAGAGATCAAAGCGCAAGACCCTCACATACCTGTGGTGATGATTACCAAAAGTGAAGAGGAGCATATTATGGAGGAGGCGATAGGCTCCAAGATTGCGGACTACCTGATCAAGCCAATTAATCCAAATCAGATTCTATTATCAATAAAACGGATTCTTGACAATAAGCGGATTATTACCGAAAAGACAAATCAGTCTTATCGACAGCAATTCGCTGATATCAGTATGCAGTTGCAAGATCATTTGGACTTTGAGGAATGGGTAGGGATCTATAAAAAACTGATCTATTGGGATATGCAAATCGAGAATACGGAGGATAAAAGCATGTCTGAGGTGCTCGAAATGCAGAAATCAGATGCCAATCATCGCTTTTGTGACTTTATTTCCGATCAGTATCAGGAATGGGTGAGTGGTGATCTGAAAGGAGGTGATCGGCCAATACTTTCCCACGAGGTGCTGCCTAACTATGTACTGCCAAAGGTCGCAGAGAATGAAAATCCAACGGTTTTGATAGTAATTGATAACCTCAGGTATGACCAATGGGAAGTACTAGAGCCAGAAATTAATAAATGGTTCAATTTGGCTGAGAAGGACTTTTATTACTCAATCTTGCCTACGACAACCGCCTATGCAAGAAATGCCTTATTTGCTGGGTTGACTCCATTGGAGATCGAAAAGCAATACCCGGACTTATGGGTCAAGGAAGATCAAGAGGGAAGTAAAAATCAATTCGAAAATGAACTTTTAGGTAGACTGCTGCAGCGGAATAAGTTTACCGAGAAGTACAGCTACCACAAGATATTACATGAGAAGGAGGGTAAAGCGCTTGTTGAGCAGATCAACGATCTAAAGCATAATAAATTGACAGCAGTCGTATTTAATTTTGTTGATATGCTATCGCATGCTCGGACTGATATGCAAATCGTAAAGCAGCTTGCCCCAGACGAGGCGGCGTACCGAGAATTAACGCTCACATGGTTTAATCACTCATCTCTTCAGCAACTACTAAAATCACTCGCTGAACTAAAATTTAACGTTATCATTACAACCGATCATGGTACTGTTCGGGTCAAAAAGCCAGAAAAAATTGTAGGTGAAAAATCAACCAATACGAACCTTCGATACAAGCAAGGGAAGCGTCTGGGATTTGATGCTAAGAAGGTGATAGAATTTGGCGATCCGCGCGAAATAGGTTTGCCAAAATCAAACTTAAGCTCTAGCTATATATTTGCCAAAGAAGATCAATTCTTCGTGTACCCTAATAACTTTAACCAGTATGTAAATCTTTACAAGGATACTTTTCAACACGGGGGTATCAGTATGGAAGAAATCATATTACCTTTGATTAGCCTGAAGCCAAAGTAGTAAAATGACATACGACCTTTCAGCAATTGATGAGGTAGCCGATCACCTTTTGTCCATACATAGTACTTCACCAGTTTGGTGTTTTGTTGGTGAAATGGGTGCTGGTAAAACTACTCTTATCAAACAGATCTGTAAAAAATTAGGTGTTACTGAAACGCTCAGTTCTCCTACTTTTTCCATTATCAATCAATATGAAGGCTTTGAAGGCAAGGATATTTACCATTTTGATTTTTATAGAATAGAGGAGGATGCAGAAGTCATTCAGCTAGGTGTTGAAGACCTCTTCTACTCGGGTGCATTTTGCTTTATCGAATGGCCAGATCGTGTGATAGACTATCTTCCCGACAGATACCTTCAAATTTGTATTAATTTAGTCTCACCAACGGAACGCCAATTAAAGTTAATAGAGCATGACTGATAGCATTAGATCAGGCTTTTCTCAGATAGCCAAAAAATCTGCCCTGTACCCAGAAGAATCGCCTCTAAAAGTGAGACAGAAATCTCAGTCATTGCAAATCGGTATTCCAAGAGAGACCTCATTCCAAGAGAACAGAGTAGTCCTTAAACCAGAGTCCGTGGATGTCCTGGTAAGTAATGGACATGAAGTGCTATTGGAAACTGGTGCAGGTGTTTCGGCTAATTACGAGGATCGGGAATACAGTGAGGCAGGAGCAAGGATTGTGTACGACCGGCAAGAGATCTTTCAATCAAATATTATTCTGAAAGTCGAGCCGCCGACAATGGATGAAGTGGAGATGATGAAGCCAGGTGTCACTTTAGTGTCAGCGTTCCAGGCAGGCACTCAATCAGTGAGATTTCTAAATGCACTGATGCAGAAGAAAGTAACCGCGATTGGCTATGAGTACATTGAAGATAAAGTAGGAGGCTTACCATTGGTTAGAGCCATGAGCGAAATTGCAGGCAGTACAGTCATGATGTTGGCTGCAGAATACTTAAGCAAATCGAAAGGTGGTCAAGGAGTAATCCTGGGGGGTGTAACAGGTGTGCCACCTACTAAAGTTGTGATCATTGGCGCAGGTACAGTAGCTGAATTTGCCGCAAGGGCGGCTATTGGTTTGGGTGTTGATATCCAAGTGTTCGATAACCAAGTTTATAAGTTACGACGATTAAAGCATGCAATCGGTCATGAGCTACATACCAGCACACTCGATAAAGCCACACTCGAACAATCATTACAAGGAGCCGATGTCGTAATCGGTGCTATCCGAGCTGAAAAAGGTCGGAATAAGATGATCATCACGGAGGAGATGGTTGCTAGGATGAAGCCAGGTAGTGTGATCATAGATGTGAGTATTGATCAAGGGGGGTGCGTGGAGACAGCAAGAGCAACCTCTCTTAGTAATCCCACATTCAAATGCTATGATGTGATACATTACTGTGTGCCAAATATGGCTTCACTGGTACCTCGGACTGCTTCTATAGCTATTTCAAATATATTTACCCCTATGCTGTTACAAGCAGGCGAAGTGGGAGGGATAGAGGACATGATCTTTCTTCATAGCTGGTTTACCAAAGGTGTATATATGTACAAAGGAAGCATGACCAACCTGCACATAGCTCGTAAATTCAACCTAGGCTATAAAGACCTCAGCTTACTGACTGCTGCAAGGTTTTAACCCTGCAGCTTTTTTAGAGATTCCTCCAGTGACTTAATTTTAGCTTCAGCATCAGCTCGTTTAGTTTGCTCTGTTTTTACCACAGCTTCTGGGGCATTGTTGATAAATCGCTCGTTGCTTAGCTTCTGATCTACTGCTTTCAGAAAACCACGGGTATAACCCAGCTCTTTGCTAATCGATTGTATTTCTTCTTCCTTATTGACGCCAGAAGGAGCTTCGACCTGATACTCTACTGATTTTAGGACAAAATTAAAGCAATGCTCCAGTGCTTGATCGCTAAACTCTAGTGATTCGATGTTGGCCATCTTCTTGATTGAAGAGGTCAATGCCTCAAAGTCTGCTTCTTGTGCATTGATGACAAGTCGCAGCCCTACTTTAGGAGAGATCTGCTTCGTGTTTCGAATGTTTCTGATGTTCTGAATAATCTCGAATAATAAATCACCTGTTTCGATCAAGTTCTGATCAGGTTGGTCTGTGACGCTTGGCCAGCTCGAAACGATTAGTGGCGTAATGCTCTTCTCTTCTCTCACATTATGCCATAGTTCTTCGGTGATAAAAGGCATGAATGGATGCAGTACTTTCAAGAGTGTTTCAAAAATACTGATTGAAGCCTCATAAGTTTGTCTGTCAATAGGATCTCCATAGGCAGGCTTAATCCACTCTAGGTACCAGCTACAGAAATCATTCCAGATCAGCTTATACACTGTCATCAGCGCATCTGACATTCTGAACTTACCGAAATGGTCTTCAAGTGTCAACAGAGATGCGTTGCTAGCTGCAGTCATCCACTCGACTGCTAGTAGGTTCTCTTGTTTTGGTGCGGTATCTACTACTTCCCAAGATTTGATCAAACGGAAAGCATTCCAGATCTTATTGGCAAAATTTCTACCTTGTTCTACGAGCTTTTCATCAAAGAGAAGGTCCCCGCCAGCAGGAGAACTAAAAAGCATGCCTGTCCGTACGCCATCAGCTCCATATTCCTTGATCAAGTCAAGTGGATCTGGAGAGTTACCGAGAGACTTGGACATTTTACGGCGCTGCTTATCCCTGACTATTCCTGTGAGATATACTTGCTTGAAAGGCTTTTCCCCTAAATATTCGTATCCGGCAATGATCATCCTAGCGACCCAGAAAAATAGGATTTCAGGGGCAGTAACTATCGTATCAGTGGGGTAGAAGTAGTCTAATTCTTGGTTACTTCCGGGTA
Source organism: Cyclobacteriaceae bacterium (assembly GCA_047627515.1). Taxonomy (GTDB): domain Bacteria; phylum Bacteroidota; class Bacteroidia; order Cytophagales; family Cyclobacteriaceae; genus JAYPLE01. The sequence goes on from JBLHTU010000035.1 coordinate 6,988, forward strand.
TTATTTTACCGGTCTCCTTATCAAAATGCTTGTCATCTAAACCATCGAAAACGGCCATTGGAAATAGCCATGAAGAGGCCCAAGTATCGAGTACATCTTCATCCTGTCGTAGGTCTTCGAACGTAAGGTTTTGATTACCTGTTGCTTCTTTGCATTGCATTAAGGCCTCATCAGCCGTCTCAGCAACGACAAAGTCATTTTCACCCTCTCCGTAGTAATAAGCAGGAATTCTATGTCCCCACCATAGTTGTCTTGAGATACACCAGTCTCTGACGTTTTCCATCCAGTGATTATAAGTGTTCTTAAATTTGGGAGGATAAAGTAGGATTTCATCTTCCATGACAGCGCTATGCGCTTTTTTGGAAATGTCCTTCATATTGATGAACCACTGCAGTGATAGCTTCGGTTCGATGATCGTATTGGTTCGCTCTGATCTACCTATTCTGGTTGTAAAATCCTCTTCACCTATAAGAATACCTGCCTTATCCAGGTCCTTGATGATCTGCTTTCTTACGGCAAACCGGTCCATTCCTACATATGCGGGGACTTCGCAGGCTTCATTCAAACATCCTTTCAGATCAATGGTGTCAATGACTTCAAGATCGTGACGTTGCCCGATTTCATAATCATTAGGGTCATGAGCAGGTGTAACCTTCAAACAGCCTGTACCAAAATCTAATTCAACATAATCATCCCCAATGATTGGAATTTCGCGCCCTACAAACGGAACGATAGCTTTTTTACCAATCAGATGTTTGAATCGATCATCTTTAGGGTTAATAGCGATAGCGGTGTCGCCCATGATCGTTTCAGGTCGCTGGGTTGCGATCACTACTGTTTCGTCGCTGTCCTTGATCTGGTAGCGAACAGAATATAATTTAGAAACTTCTCCGTTTTCTTGATAAATAACTTCTTCGTTGGAGACCGCCGTTTTAGCTTCTACATCCCAATTGACCATACGCAGTCCTCTGTAGATATATCCTTTCTTATGCAGATCGACAAACACTTTGATGACGGCCTTGTAATACCCTTCATCCATGGTAAATGAAGTGCGATTCCAATCGCATGAGGCTCCTAATTTTTTAAGTTGCTCAAGTATAATTCCTCCATATTTCTCTTTCCACTGCCACGCATGTTTCATGAAATCTTCTCTCGAGAGGTCACTTTTCTTTATGCCTTGCTCTCTCAACATCTTAACAACCTTAGCTTCAGTTGCAATCGATGCGTGATCAGTACCTGGTACCCAACAGGCCTCTTTGCCTTCCATTCGGGCCTTCCGTATCAAAATATCTTGGATGGTGTTGTTGAGCATGTGACCCATATGCAGTACACCCGTCACGTTGGGAGGAGGGATCACAATTGTATAAGGCTCTTTTTCGGGATTTACTTTCGCCTCAAAAAAGCCATTTTCCATCCAATAGCTGTACCATTTGTCCTCAACAGAGGTGGGATCATACTTGGTAGATATTGACATAGGACTACGGTTTTTTAAATAAGCTTGCAAAGCTAGTTGAACTGCCTAAAAAAGACCTTGATGGGAGCATAAAAAGCTACATGCTGATCGGAGAAGCAAACACTGAAGGGGATAAATGATAGACTCTGGCAAGCTATTTTTTTTGCAGAGTCGGTAACCTATTGCATTTAGAAAGCGAATCGATTTTTAAATGCAAGGAGTTCATTCTTCAAGCTTTCGCTTGCAAATCGAGGGAAATGATCGAATAGCTTCGTTTCTCTACTCACATTTAATTCTCTTAATTCCATGTGCTGATTATTAAAGATGAACTCTAGCGATGGATAAATTTCTTTGAGCGCATCGATAAGGTCCAAGATTTGAAGATTTTTATCTACCAAATTGTAGGTGCCTGATGGAACCTCGTGCAACAAGGCGTTAGCAATTGCTTCCGTCAAATAGTTCACATGAATAAATGCTCGTGTCTGCTTTCCTGAGCCAAAAATTTGGATTCTGTTGCTAAAATTGGCGTCAAACATGAATCTGTTAATAACGGCATCAAAACGTAGACTCCGGTTATACCCGTAAACATTGCCACCGCGAAGAATGATGGATTTTTTGATACCCATCAATCGGTTTACATGCTCTTCTCCTCTTAGTTTGGATACGCCATAAAACGTCTGAGGAGATGTAGGGCTGTCTTCCGTGGCAGGCTCGTCATGAGAACCGTACACTGAGGTGCTGCTCAAATAGATGAACTTGGTGATGGTATCGATCTCCTCGGCAGCGTATACTACCTCGGCCGTGCCCCAGTGATTTACTTGCTCATAAAAGTGTGGGTCAGTATTAGCAAAAGGTGTCGTTACAATAGCGGCAAGATGGATGACAGCATCTACCTTCATCATTTCTTTTTTCAGCAACCGGGAATCAAGGATCTCTCCTCGGACGAACCGTACCTTTTCAGGGTGCTCATACTGCTTGCCAAGAAAGAAATTATTGTGGTGCTTGCTCAAATTATCAAAAATTACCACCTCTTTGATCGCTGGACTTGATACAAGTTTTTTTGTCAGTTCAGTGCCTACATAGCCAGCACCTCCTGTTATGAGTACTTTCATAATTACTTAATTAGATCAGTGTGCAGTCCGCATTCTACTTTGTTGAGTCCAAACCATCTTGATTCTCGCTCTTGCATATCAGGATCCATTTTTCGGGTACAGGGCTCGCATCCGATGCTTAGATATCCCTTGGCGTCAAGCGGATGTCTTGGTAGGTCATGTTCTTTGATATAGGCAAAAATTCTTTTCTTATCCCAATTTAACATCGGGTGAAATCTCATGCATCCAAATGGCGCATCTTGTTCAGTTTGCATCGCTTTTCTGGTTGCACTTTGATCACCTCGAACACCATTTATCCAAATATCAAACATGGATAGTACGGGTTCCATGGGTTGTGTTTTATTCAGGAAGCAGCAGTGATCTGGATCAGTCGTAAACATGAGTTTTCCGTTTGGATCTCGCTGCAAATACTTAGGAGTTGCAGGTTTCAGGTCCACGATATTTAATCCAAATCGCTCAGAAATCTTGTCCCTAAACGCCACCGTCTCAGGAAATAAATAGCCAGTGTTGATAAAATAAACAGGTATTGATGAGTCGATTTTACTTAAGATGTGCAACATCACAAGGCTGTGCGTCTGAAAGGATGAGGTCGTAAACATTCTCTTTCCAGAGGAACGATACGATTGAATTTTGTCTTTGATCTCGCTTATTTCCATACTTACCTAATTCCGTCACAAAACAAGATTGTCTAGCAAACAATTCAAAGCTTCGTTGAATATCGTTTGTGATTTATTTTTTATCGAAGCTTTTATTGCTGAAAGTAGCTAGTCAGTAGGATAGCGCCTAGGTTTTTTTCCTATATCGCTGAGAAGCTTGTGCGCTGCAATGATACCTCCTAATGTTACGCCTGGGATGCCTTGGCCAGGGTACACAGTATCTCCTACTTGATAGGCCCCATGAGCATTGAGGCGAACATCTAGCATTTGCCATGGCTTGATGCTGAGAAATTGCGGGTATCCGCCGACGAACCCCCATTTACGACCCGTCCATTTTTGCCAGGATTTAGGACCTGAAGTGTGTGTGTATAGTATGTCACTTTCTTCAAGAAACCCATGCTGGATAAGTATCTGTTGGATATGAGTAGCTATTTTGTCTTCATCAATAAAGTTGCTTGCCGGATCAGGTATATGTGTGCTGATAGAGGCAATCATTTGATCTTTCTCAGGTGTCCTCGTGTGATCATCAGGATGACTTAAACTGACAAAAATACTTCCTGACTGCAATCCATGTAGCCCATCTTTGACATGGATCTGATGATGCAAACAATCAAATTTCTTCGTGCTCTTGAAGGCAATACCCATCTGGAAGGCACTATTCAGCTGCTTAGAGTCTAATATGCGATATTTTGAGACGTTAGTACTCACAGCATTCAGGAGTTCTACTGTATTGTTAATCGGAATGCCAGATACTATGTACGTACTTGTATACGTCTGGTTTTTACTTGTCACTCGATAACCCATGTTGGTTTTTTCGATCGAGGTAACTGGCTCGCGATAGGTAATGTGTCCGCCTTTTGACTCAATATAGGAGATGATAGGGTTCACAAGGTTAATCAAGCCACCGTCAACGTAATAATTTCCGTAATTGGTGTAACACAAAGCTGCAGCACCAAAAAGGAAGTTTACTTCACGCGAGCTGTTCTGAGCGGTGATCATTAATTGCTGATCTACGAAGCGAAGAAATTTCTCATTGAATACACCATACTTTTTCATTACCTGCTCAGTAGATCTGAAGGCATGTCTAGCCGGCCACAAGTCCTCGAGAGAGGCAGCAAGTGCAAGCCCCAAAAAATCTTTCGCAGATCTGGGAGGGAAGTCTTTGTATTTTAAGGAGCTGTCCCAAACAAATTGACTCGTCTGGTAGCATGACTCCCAAAAACCTCTTTGATCACCATCAAAATGTTTCTCAGCTTCTTCTATCCAACTATCTATGTTATTGAACCTAGTGATTAAGGCACCGTCAAAATACACTTTCATCGGTGTCTCCAGTCTACGCAGGGGTATTTTGATGCCAGTTTGATCCACTAAATGCCGCAATGACATTCCTTCATCCATTCCTACCAGCGTCGTAGCTCCAGTTTCAAATACAAAATTTTTTCTTGGGTAGGAACTGGTGCATCCACCTGGGATCCAATTTTGCTCTATTATACGGATCGATAAACCTTCCTTAGCAAGGAGAGCTGCTGCGGTCAGCGACCCCATTCCTGATCCTATTACGATTACATCCGAATTCAACTGTAGAACAAATTAAGATTAAGAATAAACAAAACTAATAAGTGTCACGTTTGAAGGTCAATAGTATGAACCGAACCCATGACAATTGGTGTTACTAACTCACGAATGAAAGTAGCTGTTTACAGAAAAGAACATTTTAATGCCGCCCATCGATTACACAATCCTGAGTGGACACCTGAAAAAAATACGGAAGTATTTGGCAAGTGCAATAACCCAAACTGGCATGGCCACAATTACGATCTAATTGTAAAGCTGATTGGTGAGCCAGATCCGCAAACAGGATATGTTTATGACATGAAGGTGTTGAGTGATTTGATAAAAGAGCATATAACTAATAAATTTGACCACAAGAATTTAAACCTTGATGTTGCAGAGTTTGCATCCGTGAATCCTACTGCGGAGAACATAGCTATTGTCATCTATGACATACTTCGTCCATTGATTGACAATAGCTTTGACATCAAGATTACTTTATTTGAAACTGAAAGAAATTATGTTGAGTACCCCGCATGATGTAGACACAGAGATGGATGATCACGGTAGTAGCAGTGATCAGACCCCTCTAAGACCTGACGCATTTGAAATTGATGATGATCTGAAGATCGAAATGATTTCTGAGCACTTTAAAGAGATTATGCAGATTCTAGGTTTGGATTTGACAGACGATAGTCTTCAGGGAACGCCGAGACGTGTAGCCAAAATGTATGTGCGAGAAGTGTTTGCAGGTTTAAACCCTAAGAATAAACCGGCTGCTCGGCTATTTGAAAATAAGTACAAGTATGATCAAATGCTGGTCGAAAAGGATATCACCTTTTACTCACACTGCGAACACCATTTTGTGCCGATCTACGGAAAAGCGCACGTAGCCTATTTTCCAAATGGGAAAGTGATTGGGTTGTCTAAAATCAATCGTTTCGTTCAGTATTTTGCTAAGCGGCCGCAAGTCCAAGAGCGTCTTACTATCCAAATAGCCAACGAGATGAAGAAGATACTGGGTACCGAGGATGTAGCGGTCGTGCTCGATGCTACGCACATGTGTGTATCCAGCAGAGGAGTGAGCGATACAAACAGCCAAACTGGCACAGCCCATTTTAGTGGCAAGTTTCAGGATCAACAATTCAAGTCAGAATTTTTGAATTATATCAATTCGTCTACCAAGTAAAATAAGAAGCAGTGCAATTTGCAGATAGAAAAGTCCTCGTAGTAGGGGGTAGTAGTGGTATTGGAGCAGCGGTTGTAAAGTCGCTTATCGTACAAGGAGCTGAAGTTTATAACCTTTCACGAACGGCATCGTCCGAAGATGGGGTTTCTAACATTTCCCTTGACGTCACCTCAGATTTTTCGGCAATAGAGGGTCTTCCGGATTCTCTTGATGGTTTAGTGTATTGCCCTGGTACAATCAATTTGAAACCTTTTCAAGCGTTGAAGCTAGAAGATTATCAGCGCGATATGGAAGTGAACCTCTTTGGTGCAATCAAGGTGATCAAAGCCACATTGAAATTACTAAAAAAAGGAACCGCTGCGTCAGTAGTTATGTACAGTACTGTAGCCGTCTCACAAGGTATGTCGTATCATAGTTCGATTGCTGCAGCCAAAGGAGCTGTCGAAGGGTTGGTCAAAACCTTAGCTGCTGAGAATGCGCGATCAAACATTCGATTCAATGCCATAGCCCCGAGTTTGACAGACACACCGCTTGCCGCTAACCTTTTGAGCAGCGAGGAAAAGGTGAAAGCTTCTGAGGACAGACATCCTCTCAAAAAGGTGGGTACAGCAGGCGAGATGTCGGATGCCACTTTGTTTTTGTTGGGTTCTCAAAGCACATGGATGACAGGTCAGGTGCTTCATATTGACGGAGGTATGTCCTCTATTAGACCACTTTAATATTTTTTTACCTGAGGGTGAAACATTATTATTGAACGATGGGTAGTTTTTTTATAGATCTAGAAATATGACAACACTCCCACACTCCTACATGATATACAAAGAAGAGCTGAGGAAGTCAGAAACTGAACTGACCAAGCTCAATAAAGTATATCGCAGCGAAGTGAAAGAACTTAGTGATCAATTGGAGTATTTAAAAGAACAAATTGCTGCTCAAGAAACCATGATGCAAAAAATGGTTGATTATGTATCGCTGCTCGAAAGCCATATTGATCAATTTCAAGATCGCTTGAAACTCGATGACGAGCGAAATGAAAATGGTTGCTACTAAACAGTAGTGTATTTGGAAGACAGGCATCAAATACTAGATCAGGCAGGATTCAAAATAACAGACCGAGCAGGTCAAATGGAGTTATGGACCAACGATTCTGGAGTTATTTGCTGCATAGCTATCCAAGAATATGTGTCCATTGAAGCATTCAAAACTACTTTTCAGACCATCCTTTCAATAGCTTCTAAAGCTAACTTTCATACGTTAATTTTTGATAAAAGAGCATTAACAACTTTTCATCAGCCTACCATGGAATGGTACTATGTTGATTGGAAAGTAAGTGCTGCAGAGCTTGGGATAGTGAATCATTTCAAAATTCTGCCTCCTATGGAATGGTTTCAGAAAGCAGTTGCTATTGCTAAGGAAGGTTTAGATGCTCAACTAAAAGAAAAAACGGGAGACAGAGTAGTTATCAGATACACTGGAACTTTAAAAGAGGGGATAAGCAAATGCATTTTAGTCTAGCGGATATAATTGAGCAGGAAACTGGGTTTAGACGAAATCTGATCAATAGCATAACCGGATTTAAAAGTTTGGGTTTGATTGGTACAGCATCTTCAGTTGGAGTGACTAACGTAGCCCCATTTTCTCAAATCATCCATGTGGGTGCCAACCCTCCTTACATAGGTGTCTTATTCAGACCGCATACAGTTCCTCGAAATACGCTTCAAAATATTCTTGAGGTTGGATCATTTACGGTAAATCATGTAAACGAAGAGTTCGTCAATGAGGCACATCTCACTTCTGCTCGCTGGTCCAACTCTGAATTTGAAGCAACGGGTCTTACGCCGGAGTTTTTATTTGATTTCAAAGCTCCTTTCGTAAAGGAGTCTAAAGTGAAATTTGCATGTGAATTGAAGGAAAGAATCGATATTCAATCAAATGGAACACATCTGATCATCGGGGAAATTAAACATATAGATATCCCAAAGGGTATTATTGGAGTTGACGGTTTCATTGATCTTGAAGCGGCAGGAACAGTTACCGCCTCAGGACTTGATAGCTATCACTTGACCAAGCTGATAAGGAGACTTCCCTACGCTAAGCCAGTAAAAGGTTAGTTTTTTGGCGTTGATGCAAAATGCGCGTCTTCCTTCCATTCCATTATTCTTTTGTCGAAATCTCCTGAAAAAATCGCAGATTATGCGTTGGTTTTACTTTTGAAAGTGAGAGGTATCCGCAGACACTTGTTTCGGATGTTTGCAATACATTTTTATAATTTGCTGGTTCCTATATCTTTGCACATCTTTTCAAAAACCAACTCATAAATTGATTATGGAATATGTATTATATCTGGTACCTGTCACGGCAATAATCGGCCTGATAGTCATGGGAGTTCAGGCTTCATGGGTGATGAAACAGGATGCAGGTGAGCCCCGAATGGCAGAGATTGCCAAACATATCCGAGAAGGAGCATTAGCTTTTCTCAAAGCTGAGTACAGAGTACTAGCAATTTTTGTGGTTATCGCGGGCATGTTGCTAGGTGTGATAGCCGCAGTCGTAGATACAACACATTGGTTGATCGTAGTTGCTTTCTTATTCGGTGCTGTATTTTCAGCGGTTGCCGGAAACATAGGTATGCGAATTGCCACTGCAGCAAACGTACGTACGACGCAAGCCGCGCGTGAGAGTCTTCCCAAAGCATTGAAGGTTTCATTTACAGGAGGAACTGTAATGGGTCTTGGAGTAGCTGGTCTAGCTGTTTTTGGTATCAGTGTTCTCTTTATTCTACTTTTCCAGTTCTTTATGGGGGGGCAGTGGACTTCAAATAGTGACATGACCATTGTACTTGAAGCATTGGCTGGTTTCTCTTTGGGCGCTGAATCGATCGCGTTGTTTGCGAGAGTTGGAGGAGGTATCTATACCAAAGCGGCAGATGTAGGAGCTGATCTAGTTGGAAAAGTGGAAGCGGGTATTCCCGAAGATGACCCTCGTAACCCTGCTACAATTGCGGATAATGTTGGAGACAATGTTGGAGATGTCGCTGGAATGGGTGCTGATTTATTTGGTTCATACGTGGCCACAGTACTTGCCTCTATGGTATTAGGAAATTATGTTATCAGGGATATGGGTGGTGCTATTACAGATTCCTTTAATGGGATCGGGCCGATACTGCTTCCCTTGGTTATCGCAGGTCTAGGGATTCTATTTTCTATTTTTGGAACATTCTTTATTAAGATTTCAAATAATGACGCGAAAGAGGATGAAGTGCAAGGAGCCTTAAACAGAGGTAATTGGGCATCAGTACTAATGACGCTGGTCGCATCATACTTCGTGATCAAACTTCTGCTTCCTGCGGAGATGAAAATGGATTTTTTCGGTGAGGGATTACTCATTGTCACTTCAATGGACGTTTTCTACTCGGTGCTTATTGGCCTTTTTGTAGGAGCGACTGTTTCATATTTTACAGAATACTATACAGGTCTCGGTAAGAAGCCGGTGATGGATATCGTCCAGAACTCTTCTACTGGAGCAGCTACTAATATAATTGCAGGACTTTCAACGGGAATGATTTCTACCTTCTTCCCAATATTGATTTTTGCAGGTGCAATCTGGGGAGCTTATTCCTTTGCCGGTTTTTATGGTGTAGGTATTGCAGCCTCAGCGATGATGGCAACCACAGCAATGCAACTTGCCATTGATGCCTTTGGGCCAATCGCAGACAATGCGGGAGGTATCGCGGAAATGAGTGAATTGCCAAAAGAAGTTAGAACCAGAACAGATATTCTTGATGCGGTTGGTAATACGACGGCAGCAGTAGGTAAAGGTTTTGCCATTGCTTCAGCTGCACTTACTTCCTTGGCACTTTTTGCGGCTTATGTAACCTTCACAGGTATAGATGGAATTAACATTTTCAAAGCTGATGTGCTTGCTGCTCTGTTCATCGGAGGTATGATTCCGGTAGTTTTTTCTGCTCTGGCCATGAGGTCAGTAGGTAAAGCAGCTATGGAGATGGTGAAAGAAGTAAGACGCCAGTTCAGGGAAATTCCTGGAATCTTAGAAGGAACGGGTACGCCCGAGTACGATAAATGTGTAGACATCTCTACCAGAGCAGCGTTGAGAGAAATGATGTTGCCAGGTTCGATGACCATTGTAGTGCCTATTTTGGTCGGATTTATCATGGGGCCAGAAGCCTTAGGATCTTATATGGCGGGTGTTGCAGTTTCTGGTGTACTATGGGCAATCTTTCAGAATAATGCCGGTGGAGCTTGGGATAATGCTAAGAAATCTTTCGAAGCAGGAGTCATGATTGACGGTGAAATGACTTATAAAGGTTCTGAAGCTCATAAGGCCGCAGTTACTGGAGACACAGTGGGCGATCCGTTTAAAGATACCTCTGGACCATCAATGAATATTTTGATCAAGTTGACTTGTTTAGTTGGGCTAGTAATCGCACCCATCTTAGGTGAAGTACACGGTACAGGGCATGCTTCGAATGTCATTGAGGAGACTACAGAAGTAATTAATATTGAAGTGACAGAAATTATTTCGGATATTGAGTAATCAGAAGATTATTCTAAGACTAAAGGCTATTGCAATCGTTTGTGATGGCCTTTTTTGTTTTACCTAAAAAAGGTATTGAGAAAGCTCTAAATGGCAGAAATATCTATGTCGGTCACTTATTTGTCAAAACAATTAAAAGTAAAATCGCAACTTATTAGATGGACTATGTGACTATATTAGCAAATAGTAAAAAGTATGTTAACTAAACCAAATTTCTATGAAGAGAAAGTTACTAACGATGGTGGCTATGATTCTTTCTGTTTCTTTTGCTTTTGCGCAAAGAACAGTAAGCGGTCAAGTCACCTCTGCCGATGACGGCAGTGGTATTCCTGGTGTGAATGTTATCCTTAAGGGAACAACCACAGGAACGACGACCGACCTAGACGGGAACTACAGAGTGAGTGTTCCGGAAGAGGGAGGTAAACTAGTATTTACATTTATTGGTCTATCACCTACAGAAGTTTCTATAGGCGCAAGATCAGTAGTGGACGTACAAATGACAGAAGATGTGGAGCAACTATCAGAAGTGGTTGTCACTGCGTTGGGTATTGAACGTGAGGCACGTAACATTGGTTACGGTATGAGTATAATAGAATCAGAAGAGCTTACAAGAGCTCGTGAGTCTAACATCGTAAACTCACTTCAAGGAAAAGTTACTGGTGTGCAGATTACAAATACTGGCGGTAACGTTGGTGGTTCATCTAAAATCACGATTCGTGGTGTTTCTTCCCTAAGTGGACGTAACAACCCTTTATGGATTGTTGACGGAATGATGATCAATAACTCTACAACTTCATCAGGATCTCAAATTTCTGGTAACAGAGATTTTGCAAACGGTGCTTCCGTAATCAACCCTGATGACGTGGAAAGTATCAACGTACTGAAAGGTGCTGCTGCTACTGCCCTTTACGGGTCTAGAGCTGCTGCTGGAGCAATCGTTGTTACTACCAAAAGAGGTAAAAAAGGTAAAGATGGTAATGCAACTGTTACTGTAAACTCATCATTACGTTTTGATAACCTATTCGTTACACCTGATTATCAAGGTCAGTACGCAATGGGTTCTAATGGAAAATACGATTCACTATCTCAAGGTTTTGACTGGGGTCCTAGAATTGTAGGACAGACTGTTGAAAACTTACCTGTAACGGGTGAAACTGGCGCATTGGAGTCTTTTGACAACAATGGTATAGATGAGTTCTTCAAAACAGGTGTGACTGCAATCAACAATATCTCTATCGGAGATGCTGATGAGCGCATGAACTATAGATTGAGTGTATCTTCTTTGAATCAGTCAGGTGTTCTTCCTGGTTCAGCTTTAGACAGACTTACTGTTGGTTTGAATGCAGGAGTGAAGCACAGCGAGAAGCTGTCTAGCAGGTTCGGTGTTCAATACATCAAATCAACTTCACAAGGAACGGGTGTAACTGGAGCGAATGATCCTAACATTATCGGTTTAGGCTCTTTCAGTAGCAACTTGGATCAGAGATTATTCAGAGATTATAGGGATGCTTCTGGTAACCAGATCAATACACTTCAAAGAACTCCGGACGGAACTGCTCTAACGAATAACCCTTACTGGGTACAGTTTGAGAATTCTAATGATAGAGATGATGATCGTGTACTTGGAAACATAGAAGTTAGCTTCAAGCCAATAGAAGGACTTACTTTGATGGCTAGAGCAGGTATTGATTTCGAAGATGATAAGCGTTTCATTGAAAACAGTAAAGGAACAGCGCAAAGAATCGATGGTACTTATGATTCTGATAATATCAGAAGACAAGAGATTACTTCTGATATAATTGCTTCTTATACGAAGGATATCAATTCTGATATCACAATCAATGCTTTGGCTGGTTTCCAGTACAATGATAGAATGTTTGAGCGTCAGAGAATTCAAGGAACAGCTTTATTGATTCCTGAATTGTTTAGCCCAGCAAACGCACAGCAAACAATAGCAATCAGGGACTTTTCGCAGCAAAGACTTTTTGGTGCGTACGGGTCAGCTGAGGTGATTTACAGAAACTGGTTAACATTGACAGCAACTGCTAGAAATGACTGGTCTTCTACACTACCTGTTGATAATAATTCTTATTTCTATCCATCAGTAAGTGCTGCATTTGTATTCACAGATGCCTTCAACATTGCTAACAATGTACTTTCTTATGGTAAGTTAAGAGCTAGTTTTGCACAAGTTGGTAACGATACAGGTCCTTATCAGTTGAATTTCAACTTTTTCCCTGTGCTTACTGCAACGGGTCAGTATAGCTTGAATGCAAACTTCCCTTTCAATGGACAGTTAGCTTACAGAGCGACTACTCAGATACCGCCTACAAACTTGCTTCCTGAGCAGCAAACTTCGTTTGAGTTTGGTTTAGAGACGCAGTTGTTTGATGGTAAGATTGGATTGGATGTTACTTATTTCAAGAACCAAAACGACAATCAAATCCTAGCATTGCCAATTCCACAAACTACTGGTTTTTCGTCTAGATTAACTAACGTAGGACGAGTAGATCAAGAAGGTATTGAAATTTCAATCAATGCAACACCCATTGAAATTGGTGACTTCTCATGGAATACTGTACTAAACTTCTCTCATGTTGAATCAATCGTTGTTGAATTAGCTGATGGTCTAAGCCAAACAGGTATCGCTTCAGCTTTCAATAGTGTGCAAGTTGTAGCTGTTCCTGGTAAGGAATTCCAGTTATTCGCTATCCCTTTCTTAAGAGATACGATTACAGGAAGACCAGTGATAGACGAAGCAACTGGTCGAAGAATACCAGGTCAAGCCAAAACAATGGGTTCTGTTCTTCCTGACTTCACTGGAGGTTGGATTAACAACTTCACTTGGAAAGGTCTGACGTTATCGTCTACAATCGATGTTCGATGGGGTGGTATCATGAAAACTTCTACTGTTGAAGGTCTTCAAACTGGTGGTCTAGCTGCAGAAACACTCCTTAATAGAGGCGGTACATTTATCGACACTGATGGAGTAATTCTTGATGCTGATGGTAATGCAAGAGACAATGATGTGCCTTTAAGAAATGCTCAGGATTTCTGGACTGGTCTTAATGATGGTTCAGTTGCTGAGCCGTATATCTACGACGCTTCATTTGTGAAGCTTAGAGAGCTTGGTGTTTCTTACAGCCTTCCTGCTAGTGTACTTGGTGATTCGTTTATCAAAGGCGTACAGCTTGGCGTTGAAGGTCGTAACCTAGCACTACTTTATTCTAAGGTGCCACATATTGATCCAGAGTCTAATCTATTCGGCGCTGGCGCTGATGGATTTGGTATTGAAAGAGCATCTGTTCCTTCTACTAGAAGCTTTGGTTTCAACGTAAGACTGACGTTTTAATCTTAAATGTTGAAAAAAATGAAAAGAATAACTATATATTTTCTAACAGCAATTGTAATGTTCACAGGTTTTTCTTGTGAAGATGCACTTGATATAAATACAGATCCATTGGCTGCTACATCAGCAGATCCAAACGCTGTATTACCGTATGTATTCGTCCAGTATTCCAATAGAAAGGTTACTGAGCTCGGATCTAGAATCCCTGATGTATCTCAGTATTTTTCTGATACATTTAACAGCCCTAAAAATGGTACTACGTCAATCTTTTTGACAGGTAACACTTGGGGTATGATGTATGGACTGATAATGGGTAACCTTGCTCTTGTAAGAGCGGATGCTGTTGTGGCTGGTCCTACCAGCAACAATATTGCAGCTATCGCTACTTCGATGGAAGCACTTATTTATTTGGAGTTGACATCTATATGGGAAGACGTGCCTTTTTCGGAAGCAATTAATGGTCAGGAATTTCCTCTACCTGCTTTTGATACACAGGAAGCAGTACTACGAGGAGTAGTGGGTAAATGTGACGAGGCAATTGACTTGATCGACACAAGAGCGACTGAAGGATTATTCAACGTTTCTAGTGGTGACTTGATTTATGGCGGTAACATGGATTCTTGGAGAAGGTTCGCGAACTCTTTGAAAATAAGAGCTCTGATGATGCTTCGTAACAAGGATACGTCTGTTGATGCTCAATTGACTACTGCTTTAGGGCAGCCAGTGATTGAGAACAACTCACAGGCTATGTTGCTTGAGTATAGCAATGCTCCTGGTGGATTCCATGGTCTTCAAAATCTTATCGAAGCTTTCTTCGGTTCAGATAACGAAAGCAATGATGTATTTGGTCCTGGTCCTCCTTTATACGACCTATTGGTGCCTACAGGTGATCCTAGAGCTGATGTAATGATCGCTAGAAATACACTTCCAGATCCTGGAATCGATGTGTTCCCTACGCCTACGACGGCTGTATTGAGTAACAATGTGATCAGAAGAGACCTTCCGGATATCTGGATGCTTCCTGCTGAGATCGATTTCTACAAGGCTGAGTTGGCACTGAAAGGTGTAGCTGGTGCTGGTGATGCTACGACAAACTATGCAAATGGATTGAACAACATCATGAACTTCTGGGGTGGAGATGTCCCAGGTGCAACGGCAACTATCGCGCAAGCTGACATCGATGCATTCATCGCTGCTGCTGGTACGCCTACTTTGGAGGATGTTTATAACCAAGAGTATTTGGCTGCTTTCTTGCATCCAATATTGGCTTGGAACCACGTAAGAAGAAATAAAATACCTGTCTTGGAGACACCTCCAAACTCGAATATTTCAACTTACCTCAAGAGGTTTAATTATCCTCCTGCTGAAGTGGCTGCGAATCCAAATACGCCTGTGAATAAACTTACTGACGCACCTATGTGGTTCGAAAACTAAAATTGATTAAGATGAAAAGAATTTTTATATTAATAACAACGATTGGTTTTCTGTCAGCTTGTACAGAGTATGACTTTCATGAAGACCAAGGTATTCCGGTTTCGGAGTTACCTGGCTATATAGCATTTAACGGAGCTGGAACTACAGTTAATTATACTGTAGATGACATCGATGAGTGTACTACTGCTGGTGTAGAGGTTGAGGCCGAAGCACCTACTGGAATCTTATCTGATGCGACAGTTACTTACTCTTTGAGTGGTACTGCAGTATTCGGTGTAGATTATACAATTGCTGGAGCTACTGCTAGTGGTGGATCATTCGTGATTGAGCACAAACAAAGTGCCGATCCTAATGATTTTCAGAATCTAGACAACGGGAGCTTTGTAATTGTTCCTCTTGTAGATGGTGTTTCTGAAGGTGACGAAACTGTAATCGTTACTTTAGAAAGTGCTACTACTGCTGAAGGTACATTGTCTGTTGGACGAGGGGGTACAGATTTTCTAAAATCTGTGACTGTAAATCTTGTAGATGTAGATTTCGCGATCACTCCTACGGGTACATTTGATGTACAGATGACAGGTGACTTTGGTAGTATTGCTGATGTAGTAGTTATTACTGAAACTACCCCTGGAGTATATCTTCTATCTGATTTTGCAGGTGATATTTTTGGTCAAGATATAGATTATACATTGAACAAAAATGCTTGTGGATGGGGTATTACAGCACCTGTAACAGGAGGTTCTTCTTTTGGAACCGTTTCTGCTGACATTTCTGGATCATTTGATGCAGCTGGTGTTTTGACACTGGATGTTGTACTTCAGTGCTGTGGAGCTGTAGGAGCAGAATACACATTAGTGTGTATCCCTCAGTAAACAATTAATACATGTCAGACGTGTCTGACTAAATCATATAAAAACCCCGAGATTATTCTCGGGGTTTTTTTTTGCGCAGCCTTGTGTGTGGATAAATACCCAGTCACACGTAATTATCCACATTTATTAACTAAATACTTAAGGTGAAGCACCGTAACTATTTGTAAATGTGATATATATGTATATTACATATCTATCAACGTATTTTTATTATGTGTAATATGAGAATATTGTTAACGATCGCGTTTTTATCTACTGGTCTTTTGACAAAAGCGGAAACAGTTCTAAACATCAATTCAGATCAGAAATCCTCCCTCTATGCTTCAATAGAGAGGTTTCAGCTAGCACTAGAGAAGCGGAACTTTAAACTTGCTCATGAAGAAATTGACGAATTGATGCCACTCATTAAAAGTGACATCAAGGAAGATAAAAAGGAATTAAAGATATTGATGAAGGCAGAAGAAGGAATCAATACAGATTTGATTCAAAAGACGATTGATAAGAAGATTTCGATACAGGAGGAACTAGTTCGTCTGGCATCTGCATCAAGTGCAGCGTTGAGAGTCAAAGCTGATGAAGCTAATGTATTAGTGCAAAGTTATCTGGCTGTTTTAGAAGTTGAGCCCTTGCTTGTTAGTTCTAGCCAGGAGTAGTAATTCGTAGTAGACATCTAGCTATTTAATTAGTGAGCATGTGACTTGTTGGCTCATTGCCTATACATTTATGTAATGGAAGATGACAACCATGAGGATGTATTAGAAATCGCTTTAGGCTGGTTTAAGCAAAAGGAATGGAAAGCTTTTGATTTTCAGCAAGATACCTGGAAGGCGTACTGGAAAGGACAAAGCGGTTTAGTCAATGCACCGACAGGTAGTGGAAAAACGTATGCACTATGGGTAGCTGCAGTTTTGGATGCAAAGCTTAGACCCGAAGCGTATCTCGAAAAAAACAAAGTGTTTGTGTTATGGGTGACACCTCTCAGGGCATTAGCGAAAGATATCCATGCTGCTATGCAACTCTTTGTGCGTGAGATTGGTATGGATTGGGAGGTAGGATTAAGAACTGGAGATACATCCACTTCACAGCGTCAGCAGCAGAAATCCAAGGCGCCTCAGGCGTTAGTCATTACTCCGGAAAGTCTACATGTACTGCTTTGTCAAAGTGACTACCCTTATTACTTCAAGTATGTAAAATCTATTATCGTAGATGAGTGGCATGAGCTGTTGGGTACTAAGAGGGGTGTAGCCACTGAACTTGTCATTAGCAAATTGAAGTATTTGACGGGGAATCAGATAAGGGTTTGGGGCGTATCTGCAACAATAGGTAATCTCAAACAGGCTAAAAGAGTACTCTTAGGTGAAGACTTATATCAAAAAGCACTGTCGATCAGGTCTGATGTTCATAAGGATGTTCAAGTAATCTCAGTACTCCCTGATGAAGTAGAAAACTTCCCGTGGACGGGTCATTTAGGCACTAATCTTCTGTACAAGATATTGCCTATCATTCATGCCTCGACGACCACATTGCTCTTTACCAATACAAGATCACAGACAGAACTGTGGTATCAAGCGCTGTTGAAAAATGATCCGTCTTTAGCAGGGTTGATTGCTATGCATCATGGTTCTATGGATCTAGATATTAGAAGATGGGTTGAAGACGCGCTACATGAAGGAAAACTTAAGTGCGTAGTCTGTACTTCCAGTCTTGACTTGGGTGTCGATTTCCGACCTGTGGATACTGTCATCCAGATAGGCGGGCCTAAAGGGGTAAGTAGATTTCAACAACGAGCAGGAAGGAGCGGTCACCAGCCGGGCGCAGTCAGTCGGATCTATTTTGTGCCTACACATTCGCTGGAGCTAGTAGAAGGAGCGGCATTACGGACTGCGATACTAGAAGAGAAATTTGAAAGTCGAAAGCCCCTGGAGAAGTGCATGGATGTACTGGTTCAATACTTGGTGACTATGGCGGTCAGTGGCGGGTTTAAGTCCATTCAATTATATGAAGAAGTAAGAAATACGTACGCCTTCAGACTCCTTAGTGCGACAGAATGGCAATGGGCTTTAGATTTTGTAACAAGTGGTGGTAAGACTCTCGGTGCTTACGATGAGTTCTCTAAAGTATACGAGGAAGATGGAGTCTATAAAATCATCAATAAAAAGGCTGCAACTAGACATCGCCTATCTATAGGCACAATAGTAGGAGATCCATCTCTCAAAGTGCGTATGATGAAGGGGGGCTATCTGGGTACCGTAGAGGAGTATTTTGTTTCCAAGCTAAACCCGGGAGATACCTTTTGGTTTGTTGGACGCAATCTTGAATTTGTTCAGATCAAAGATATGACTGTGATGGTAAGGCCATCAAAAAAGAAGTCAGGACTAACCCCAGCTTGGGGCGGTGGAAGGTTGCCACTTTCTTCTATGTTGGCTGATGGAATCCGAGAAAAGCTTAAGCTGGCCAAGCAAGGAATCTACGAAGATGTAGAAATGAAAAAGATCAAACCGATACTAGATATTCAAGAAAAATGGTCTGAAATTCCTGACGGTGAGGTGCTAGTGATTGAGCGGACTCAGACGAAATACGGTTACCACGTATTTGTCTACCCGTTCGAAGGTATGCATGTCCACGAAGTGCTTGCCAGCCTAATTGCCTACAGAATCAGTAAGATGACTAGTATCTCACTATCTATCTCGATGAATGACTACGGCTTTGAATTATTGTCAGATCAAAATATACCAATTGAAGAAGCACTAGAGTTGGATGTTTTTTCGGAAGACAATCTTTGGCCGGATATCAATCAGTCGCTCAATAAGACGGAGATGGCAAAGAGAAAATTCCGGGATGTAGCGACCATTGCTGGATTGATTTTTCAAGGCTATCCAGGGAAGAATATTCGAGCCAAGCATTTGCAGGCATCATCTTCTATTTTGTACGATGTCTTCGAAGAATATGACAGCGAGAACCTATTGATTAAGCAGGCATTCGATGAGGTGATGACACTGCAGATGGATCAATCGCGACTGATCGAAGCAGTCAGGCGGATCAATAAAATGAAGATTAGTCTGTACAACACTCCTCAGCCTACACCGTTTGCTTTTCCTATATTAGTGGACTCTTTGCGCCGAGAAAACCTTAGTTCTGAGCAGTTATCTGATAGAGTCGCGAAGATGCAGGATCAAATGGAAAGATATCTCGCCGCAAAATCTTAGTATAATTGCATTAAACTAATCAGTCAATGAAAAAAGCAGTATTTATCCTACTAGCATGCATCAGTTATGGATGCTTTGGGCAATCTAT
>JBLHTU010000036.1:0-26446 GCA_047627515.1 Cyclobacteriaceae bacterium
CGCCTTACTTTGGTACACCATCACTGTGGTCATCGGCATGATGGTGATGATGCTATTGGTCTACCCACTAATGATTCGATACTTCTCAAAAATCAAGTATTTTGACTTTTTTAAAGGGATAAGACCTGCTATGCTATTAGGTTTTAGTACCAGTTCAAGTACGGCTACTTTACCAGTAACAATGGAGCGTGTTGAAAAAAATCTAGGCGTTTCTGAAGACGTTGCCAGCTTTGTATTGCCACTAGGTGCCACGATCAATATGAACGGAACATCCTTGTATCAAGGAGTCTCGGCCATCTTTATTGCACAGGCCCTTGGCCTAGAGCTGACTTTAAGTTCACAACTAATGATTGTACTTACTGCGACACTTGCTGCCGTCGGAACTGCCGGCGTACCGGGTGCGGGACTTGTGATGCTGGTGGTGGTTCTTGAAGCTGTAGGTATTCCTGCTGCTGGTATTGCACTGATCATGGCACCTGAGCGTATTCTAGATATGATCCGTACCATGGTTAATATTACTGGAGATGCGGCAGTCTCTGTTGTAGTCGCCTCAACAGAGCAGGCACTAGATCATAATGTGCTGGCTGAAAACATTGATAAATAATACTCGACCTACTGACAAATGAAAAAATTTCCGATACATATACAAATCGTTTTTGGCTTAATTCTCGGAGTTATCTATGCCTTTGTTTCAAGTGCATTAGGTTGGAATGAATTTACGATTAATTGGATTGATCCTTTTGGAACTATTTTTATTCGACTGCTGAAATTTATCGCCGTACCTCTTGTCCTCTTTTCGATCATAAGTGGTGTTGCTGGCTTGAGTGATGTATCCAGACTAGGCCGCCTAGGTGGAAAAACACTGATTGCTTATATGACCACAACATTCTTGGCTATTGGTGTGGGTTTGTTCTTCGTCAATGTCATCCAGCCTGGTGCGCATATCGATGAAGATCAACGTATCAAAAACCGTCTGAGCTATGAAATCTGGTTGCAAGACAATGACATGGGCATGTCTCAAGATGGGAAAGACTTTTTAAACGACCCTAAGTACGCTAGCTACCTGACCGAAGCACAGAAAGGTCGACAACTCAGTGAAAAAGAACAAAAAGAATTGGATGAAAGAATGAGTACTGCAGCGGCTCAAAAGCAAGGATCTCCGCTTCAATTCTTGGTAGACATGGTCCCTGAGAATATAATTTTCTCGATTTCTAATAATCGCTTGATGCTGCAAGTCATTTTCTTCGCCATATTTTTTGGGATCACGATCATCCTGATTCCCAAAGAAAAATCTCAGCCGGTCATCGATTTTATACAAGGTATCAATGCGATATTTTTGAAAATGGTAGACATAGTGATGAAAGCAGCACCATTTTTTGTGTTTGCCTTGCTAGCCGGTGTCGTCGCAAAAATGGCCGATACGCCCGGAGAAGTATTTGAAATCTTCATCGGGCTGGGCTCTTACTCTATCACTATGGTACTTGGGCTGGGGTTTGTAGTTTTTGTATTGTACCCGTTTTTAGTAAAACTATTTGTAAAACATCTGAGCTACCGCCAGTTTTTCAAAAACATCAGTGCGGCGCAATTCCTGGCTTTCTCGACAAGCTCTAGTGCTGCGACTTTACCTGTTACAATGGAGTGTGTGGAAGATAATATGGGTGTTCCTAGATCAATCTCCAGCTTTGTATTACCAATAGGAGCAACCATCAATATGGATGGCACTAGTCTGCACCAAGCCGTAGCAGTGATCTTTATGGCACAGTTACACTACGTAGATTTGACAATTATTCAGCAGTTAACCATCATTCTTACGGCTGCGCTTGCTTCGATTGGGGCAGCTGCTGTGCCGAGTGCCGGATTGATTATGATGATTATCGTTTTGCAATCCGTAGGATTAAATCCAGCTTGGGTTGCTATCATCTTCCCTGTTGATCGGATTCTCGATATGTGCCGTACAGTTGTCAATGTGACCGGAGATGCCACTGTCGCAACCTTCATTGCTCACAGTGAGGGGGAACTAAAGCAACCGGCCTAGTTATTATTTGTACGTGACTGTGAAACTATTAGAGTGGTTTTGTGATTAGTATTGCAACAAATTGCGAAACCATGGAAAATCAAGTCATAAGCGTCTATACAGAGTCCAACCCAAATCCAAATTCTTTGAAGTTTGTCGTCAACTTCATGTTGATGCCAGAGGGGGTAAGTAGAGACTATCCGGATCTGGAGAGCACGTCTGAAGCTCCTTTGGCTGCGAGACTATTTGAGCTTGCTTATGTAAAGCGTGTTTTCTATATGAGCAATTTTATTACCGTCACGAAGGATGACGCGACGGACTGGTCCGAGGTGAAAAATGAAGTGCAGCAAATCATCAAGTCGTTCCTTGAAGAAGACAAGCAAATATTAACCGAGAAAGAAGTCAAAGAAGATCACCACGTAAGTGAATCGGACACTGATCTTGAGGCAAAAATAAAAGGTATTCTAGATGAGTATATCAGACCGGCAGTCGAAATGGACGGAGGAGCGATCTCTTTTCATTCGTTTGAAGAGGGTAAAGTGAAGGTTCTGCTGCAAGGCTCATGCTCAGGCTGCCCAAGCTCAACGTTAACCCTAAAATCGGGAATTGAAAATCTACTAAAGCGAATGGTTCCTGAAGTTCAGGAAGTCGAAGCCGAGGGCGTTTAAGTCTGTTCTCTTTTCTCTGAAAGGTTCATATAGATAGTTAAGGCAATTAGCACGACCGTTGTCAGGGAAATCACATATCCTAGTGTCGTGATTTTCTGCTGAAACAAAAGCTGGTAGAGTACGGCTCCCTGAATACCGCCCACACATGGCCCTACGACTGGGATCCATGCATACCGCCAGTTTGAACTGCCTTTACCCGCAATGGGTAATAAAAAATGAGCAATGCGCGGTCCCAAATCCCTCGCTGGGTTAATTGCGTATCCAGTGGTACCACCTAATGATACACCAATAGCTACGATCAATCCGCCGACAACCAAAGGGTTGAGTCCCTCAGAAAAGCTATTGGCTCCAATCATCAACAATGCTAAGGTCAATACCGCCGTCCCAATCAGTTCAGAAATGAGATTAGATGGCCAATGATCAATCGCAGGACCCGTACTAAAGACACCTAGTTTAGTACCTTGATCCTCAGTCCTAGACCAATGCGGTAGGTAATGAATCCATACAAGTGTCGCACCTGTAAATCCACCGGCGACTTGCGCAAGAATATACCCAAGCACTTTATTAGCCGGAAATTCATCTACTGACCATAAACCTAAAGTAACGGCCGGATTGATGTGCGCACCACTGATCGACCCAACTGCATAGATGGCAAATGTCACGGCTAGTCCCCAACCTAAGGCAATGACCAGCCAGCCTTGCTGATGCGCATATGATTTGGTTAAACTCACCCCTGCATTCACACCTCCGCCCAATACTATTAACAGCGCGGTGCCTACAAATTCTGCAAAATATTCGTTCATCAGAAATATGTTTATAAAATTGACAAGATAATTAAAACCCCTAATTGTTCGTTAGAAACGAACATTAAGATTAATTGATTATTTCATGTACTACAAAAAAGTAAGTGCAGTCTAATAAAGTCAGGACTGTTACTTAAATTAGTTATCTGTAATAAAGAATCACACCATGAAAAATTATGTCCTTTTTATCTTCCTTATTCTCATTTTTGTGCCTTTCCATCAGACTTTGGCGCAAACATCTTTTAAGGTTGGGTCCGGTATTTACCAGTTTTCAAACTTCGACCCGGAACTGGTCCAAGGGCTAAGTTTTAATGTGGGGCATCAATTTAATAGCGAACGAATCCCAAGGCTAGGCATAAGACCCGCGATAATTATTGACCATTTTGCAAGCGAGACCGGCGAGAGGCGTGTGACCCAAACTAAGGGTCTGGGAGTTGCCGCAGCATGCGATATCTCTTGGGCAATCCTTCAAAAAGAAAAGTTTGAATGGCGAGTCAATACTGGTGGATTTCTCTCACACTATCAGGTAACTTTTGCTGAATTTGTTGAAGTTATAGATGTTCAAGGCGCTAGGATAAGATCAGATTCAGACGTATTGGAAGATGTCAATTCGGCATTTGGCTATCAATTATCCTCCAGTCTTCTTTTCCAGCTGAAAGGAGGAAAATGGATGATCATCAACCCCTTTGAATGGCAAATTGCCCCCGATGGTTATGCCAGACTTACAGCATCGTTAGGCTTCACGCTTTAAGCAAATCAATAATCTGACTTGCAAGCAAGGTAGATATATACCTTCTGACTACCAGGGCTAATTATTTCAGAAGCAAGGTCACTTACGAAAGACTATTATTACAGACTTAGAAAAAAAAGAGCAAACTTAATCTACAGCGATAAAAACGACTGGACGTATGACAAAGTAGACGACCATCAGACAATGAATTTGGGACACTCAACTAATAATTCCCCACCTTGGCAGCTCCTAAAGCCTAGTATCCCTACTCCTCTTTATCAATATTCGGCACAATCAAGGTTCCTAATTATCTCTTTCCCGGCTGATAGTTTTCTTTCGCTCTTGCCTCTACATCTTCGCGATAAAAAGCCACTTCCTTGAATTGTACGTCGGCATATGGCTGCGCCTGGTCGTAAAAATGTAGTGAGGAAGTATCTCCACTTTGACCTCCTGCCAGCATACTTTTAGCCTTTACCTTATCACCAAACTCAACCACGGCGATAAAGCTGTTTCCACGGGTTCCATAGATTTTCTTTGTCTCATGCTTTCCTCTCATGCCATATGCAGCCAATGCTCCCCATCTTCCTGTCGTCAGTCCAACGGCAATACTTGGCTTGTCATCATCAAAAGTCATATTAATGGTTCCATCCTGACGTTGGAATCGATTTACATCACCCCAAGGCTGATTCCAAGATCCAAAATCCTCGCCTAGTCTTTCAATTACATTACTAAACACAGCCAGTCGCTTCTTCGAATCCAACCCTGTACCGAAATAATTAAACCGATCCATACCTCGCAAGTCGGACGGTATCTCTTCCTTTTCATACAAAGCCATTCCATAATAATGTGCAAGTGTCATCCCTACAGATTCTTTGGAAGTACGCATATCCCAATCCCGCAATACCTTGATCGGCTCAGTAAGCTGATTCCATTCTCCCTGATTAGTATCAAAAGCCTCAATCAAGCCTGGAATAACTTTTTCAAAAGCAGGTAGGTAGCTGTCGTAGGCCAGTGATATCATAGCATCTATTGTTACATCGTCTGCCTGCTCAAGTAACGGAATAGCATGAACGCCTCTAAAATTTTCAGGAGCTGAGGCCATATAGTAGGGATAATCCTCTGGCTTGGGACTGTCAGGTCCCGCTGCAGTAAATGGAGTAGAATTACAGTTTTGGATCCATCCCGTACTTGGGTTTAGGAGTTTGATCATTTCTTCTACTTCATGTAGCCCTTGCCAATCAGTGGCAGGATCAGTACCATCTACTGGCTGACTGTAGTCAAATGCGACATCCCTTTTAGGCACGAAGTTGCCATGAAAATAGGCAATGTTGCCTTCGGCATCAGCATAAACAGTATTATTTGATGAGTTGGTTTTCATATCCATCATCTCACGAAAACCTATGTAACCACTTTGCTTGGTCCTTATAAATGATTGTCGTAATGCTGTAACAGGCTCCCACATCATCCTGGTAGATACCCATTGTTCCCCGATTGTCTGTGTAATTGGTCCATGATGCGTTCGATACGTGGGAAGCGTTTTTTCTAGTATCTCACCGTCTTGCTTGACGAAATACGTCTGCTCTATTTTCTCAACAGGCAAAAGTGTATCGCCATATGTATAATACAAATCGCCTCCCTCTTGCGTTATCGTCTCTTTAAACTCATCCATGACGTCAGTATATG
Organism: Cyclobacteriaceae bacterium; assembly: GCA_047627515.1. Taxonomy (GTDB): domain Bacteria; phylum Bacteroidota; class Bacteroidia; order Cytophagales; family Cyclobacteriaceae; genus JAYPLE01. The sequence goes on from JBLHTU010000036.1 coordinate 5,899, forward strand.
TAGAGGTATGCATCCAGCCTGTTTTTTCATTAAAGCCTTGGTAAACAAAAAATTGACCCCATGTCGCCGCACCGTATGCATTTAGGCCCTCTTCGCTCACCATATGCGTCTCACCTCGAAAATAAAAAGAGGTATGTGGGTTAATCAGTAGCATCGCATCACCTGAGGCGGTCCGATCTCCAGCTATGGCAAACCCATTAGACCCCTTGGGTTCTTCCCATGGATCGGCTTTAACCGATTCGATTTCTGCCAAGGTTTCTCCTTCATAAAAGGCTTCCAGTTTTCTTGTTGAGATACGCTCAATATCTCCACCAATTGATCCTTCCGTAAAATACATGGTCATCCACGGCTCAAATTTTGTCAACAAAGAAGGCTTTACCGAGGGGTGGGTATGTAGGTAATAATTAATCCCATCAGCCCAGGCCTCTGCCAACTTCTTCATCGCTTTCGTCTGAGTTTCATAAACTGCATTCGCTTCCTCATGTGACATAAAAAGCCGAGCTCTTACATCACTGTACAGCTCAGACTCTCCTTCAACCTCCGCTAATCGACCAATTGCAAAGAGGTAGTTACGTTCGACCCGTGGAAAATCATCTTCGCACTGGGCGTAAATCATCCCAAAAACTGCGTCTGCATCTGTTTTGCCATAAATGTGCGGCACACCAAAGTCATCTCGGTAGATAGTGACATCTTCAGCTTGGTTCTGCCACCTTAAGAGCGCAGTATCTGTATCGCAACTGATAAGTAGAACAATAAGAGGAAGGGCAAAATAAAACTGCTTCATTGGATTGACTGATTAGTTCGTCACATCCAAGATAATGATTGAATAAGCTAGATTCAAAAGAAGATTGTTGAATGGCTCCTTTATACTCCTCTTAAACCAAAAAAACCTCACTAACTAGGTAAGCGAGGTTCCATTTTTAATCAAACTCACACAAACAGGATCTGCGTACCTTCTCCCTCTGCACGGCTGTAGAAATCGCCCACTGTGAGCACTTCGTCCACCTCTTCGCAGAGATCTTCTCTTTTAAGTTTAAACATATCCATGGCCAGCTTACAGGCAAATACTTTACCGCCTGATGCTTTATAAATTTCTAAGAATTCGCTGACTGGTGGAATATCCAACTTGTCCATCTCCTTGCGCATCATGGAGCTAGCGAGTGACTCCATGCCAGGGAGTCCCCCCAGCATCGTTGGAATATGCATAGCCGGATTACCAACAGTCGCTACATGGAGGTGATCCATTTTTTTAGTCTGAAGCATCTCCAGACCAAAAAATGTACAAAATATTTCTGATTCGATACCTTCCATCCTAGCACCATTCGCCAGAATTAAAGCGGCATACACGGAGTCAATTGTAGCTTTAGAATTGATTATCATAATCTTTCTAAGCTTTTTTGTTTCGTTCTTTTTTTGCGTGATGGGTGCTTCTAAAGTTTCCATTTTCTGTTTGTTTATGTTTCTAAATGCAACTTGCTGGTTTTGGAATACCGGCTATTTTCGAAGATTTTTTCAAGGGACCCTCTGGGAAAAGCTGGTAAAATTCTTTGATGTCTACCACGCCAGACTTACCAATTTTTCGAATGGAGAGAGCTGTCCCTTTTACTTGTTCAGCGCGTAAAAAATCAATGACTTCAAAATGACGGTCTGTCAAGTCTATAGATTCTTCGGTAGCAATGGATCGAGCGATCTCACGATCCCATTCATTCATGTCTGTCAGATATCCCTGCTCGTTGACGTTTACTGGTCTATTTGCTATTAGTGCTTCCATGTTGCTATGTTTATGCAGTTTGTAATTCTTTATCTTTCTTTTCCACTTGTTTGCCCGTCATGCTCATCTGAGGAGCTACCATCGGAATTTTTCGCCCCTTCATCAGCATGTTCCAGTAGACCCATCTAAATCCTAATTTGCCCCAGTGATTCATTCTGTTTTCAGCCAGTAGCTTCATAGGGCCTATACCTGCTAGTGGAAACACACCAGGCACAGGTTCTTGTTGGTAGTTAAAGTCGATCAACATTGCTTTGCCATGCCCTGTCTCAATAAAACAGTTCGCATGACCGTCAAAAGCTGAGACTAAAGGTTCTCCCTTGATATGATTAAGGACGTTCTCTGTCAAAATCTCGGCCTCAAAATGAGCTACAGAGCCTGCTTTTGAAGTCGGAATATTCGTAGCATCGCCGATAACAAAAATATCTGGATGTGCTTCTGACTGTAGCGTATGCTTATTAGTCGGAACAAAATTCAAATCATCTCCTAATCCAGACCTCTCCAAAAGTGGGTCTCCCATATTGGTAGGTACTGTGACTAGCAAGTCAAAATCTACTTTCTTATCATCCCAACTTACTATTTGCTTTTTCTCATTGTCCACTTTTGCTATGGCAAAATCAGGAACAATATTTACAGTTTTATCATCGAGTAAGTGGCCTAATTTTTTTGCTGCTGTTGGCTTAGTAAAAGCACCATCAAGAGGTGTCACGTAGGTAATCTCTACTTTCTCTCTCATCCCTTTTTCCGTGAAATATGCATCCGCTAAAAACGCAAACTCAAGAGGAGCTACTGGACACTTGATGGGCATTTCCGTGATATGAACGACAAGTTTTCCACCTTCCCAATTCCTTAGATGATTTCTTAAATTCTTAGCCCCTTCAAAAGTATAGAAATCAAAAACTGAGCGATGCCATTCTTCTCCTTGCATTCCCTCAACTTCCTGAGGTGCAATCTGAGACCCCGTCGCGATGATGAGAAGATCGTACGACATTTTTTCTCCTGATTCTAGTATCACAGACTTATCCTCAGAATTAATTACTGACACTCCATTTTGCAGGTAATTAACCTTTGATGGCACAAAATTCTTTCGGCTTTTGAAACAATCCTCTTCTGTGTAAATATCAAAGGGTAGAAATAAGAACCCCGGCTGGTAGTAGTGCCTCTCCTGAGGATCTATTAGGGTGATTTTCCATTCTTTGGGCACTTTCCCTGATAAGTGGTTTGCCATCATAGTCCCTGCTGAACCTGCGCCGATGATAATTATATTTTTCATGATTTATCCTCTTATTTTCTTTAAGCAAGGTAGTCGGGGCGCTTAGCGCAAATCATGACGAAGATCAGATGTAAATATGATCTTTTGATCATGTGTTATTTTTAACAGCACTATCCTGACATATGAGCATTGACATGAAACCATTTACCTTTAGACTATGCGGTGACATGGGTAGATAAGTCACTCTGATCTTTCACTGAAATCATGCCTGGTCTCTGCCGTATGATAGGATCGTTTTTAATATATGGAGCGGTTGCAGATGCTTTGTTGCTACCTTCGCATTATGCGCACAACAACCCTGGTCGTACCCCCAGAAATAGGCTTAGACGAGCTGTCACTTGAAGACCATTTGAAAGCCAACAACTTGATGGCTGATCAGGAATATTTTCAAATTAGTAAAAGGTCCATTGATGCTCGAAAGAAGCAAGTCAAAATAAACCTTGAGCTAACGATCGACGAGCAACCGTTGGAAGTTGAATTTGTAGAGTACCAAAAGCCCGAACATATAGTAGATAATGCGCCGCCTGTGATCATCGTTGGAGCTGGTCCAGCTGGCCTTTTTGCCGCCCTAAGAGCGATAAACCATGGCTATCAGCCTATTATTCTCGAGCGAGGTAAGGATGTGCAAGCACGACGAAGAGATATTGCAGCTATCAACAAAGATGAAATTGTAAACCCTGACAGTAACTACTGTTTTGGCGAAGGGGGAGCCGGCACATACTCGGACGGTAAATTGTATACGCGGGCAAAGAAACGAGGAAGTGTTAGGCGCATCTTCGAAATACTCGTCGCACATGGTGCGACAACAGACATTCTATTTGAGGCTCATCCGCATATCGGGACGAACAAATTACCAAAATTAGTAGAAGCGATGCGCGAGACCATCTTGACCCATGGCGGCAAGATTTTGTTCGAGACACGCGTGGAGGAACTTCTACTAGAAGGAGATAGTATCAAAGGGGTAAAATCTAGTAAAGGCGACAAATATCAAGCAGATGCTGTGATCCTTGCTACGGGTCATTCCGCAAGAGATATCTTTCGCTTACTGCAAAAACAAGGCGTGAAAATAGAGGCAAAACCATTTGCCCTCGGTGTGCGTGCAGAACACCCACAAGAGCTAATTGATCAGATCCAGTATCACTGCGACACACGAGGAGACTATTTGCCGGCCAGTGCATACAGTTTGGTTTATCAGACCTATCTAGATAGCATTCAACGAGGTGTATTTTCCTTTTGCATGTGTCCTGGTGGTTTTATCGTTCCTGCCGCGACTTCTCCTGGCGAGGTAGTCGTCAATGGCATGAGCCCATCCAAACGTAACAGTAAGTTTGCAAACTCAGGGATTGTAGCCGCAGTAGAATTAGAAGATATCCCAAAGGAGTATCATCAATATGGCGACCTCGCTGCGATGGAGTTTCAGGCAGCTGTCGAACAGCAGGCATGGCGGATGGCCGGTGAAACACAGCATGTACCTGCGCAAAGATTAACTGATTTTCTTAATAGAAAAACATCGCAATCACTTCCTGATACTTCGTATCAGCCGGGACTTACTTCTGTGAATTTGCATGACGTGCTACCCAAGTTTATCGGCAAGAGACTCGCAAACGGATTCAAAGGCTTCAATAAGAAAATGCATGGTTACTTGACGAATGAAGCACAAATCGTGGGGGTAGAAAGCCGAACTTCTTCACCCGTCAGGATTCCACGTGACAAGGAAACACTTGAACACGTCCAGATCAAAGGTCTTTTTCCTTGCGGAGAAGGAGCCGGTTACGCAGGAGGAATTGTGTCCGCCGCTATGGATGGAGAAAAAATAATGGACAAAATCGCGGAGCTGTATCCTGTTAAATAACTGGACTTTTAATCCGCTGATGCCGTTTCAAGATATTTGGTGATCTCTTTAGCATCCGGCAACACCTTTGACCCAAAATGTTCTACCAACTGACCTTCTGGGTTCACTAGGAATTTATTAAAATTCCAGCTCACTTTGAAATCACCTAGGCCATTTTGAGCCTTTCGTGTCAACCAACGATAAATCGGATGCTGGCCTCCACCTTTGACTTTGACTTTCGTCGTAATGGGGAATGTTGTGCCGTACTCCATGGCACAAAAACTCGCTATTTTATCTTCGCCACCGGATTCTTGCCACAAAAACTGGTTACAAGGCAGTCCCACGACGACTAAGTTGTCTTGATATTGCTCATACAATTTTTGAAGTTGCGCGTATTGTGGGGTAAAACCGCATTTAGATGCCACGTTCACAAACAGGATGTGCTTACCTTCAAAATTTTTCAGGCTAATCATTTCATCACTGTTCAACGCTTTGATCTCAAAATCGTACAGGCTAGGGGGAGTTTTCATTACTTTCGTCTTTCTATATCAAACTACCTGAAACTATACTGGTTCATTTTTAATGAAATATATTCATTTGATCATTATCTACCTGGTCTTCTCCCAGCTAGGATTTTCTCAAAAGAAGGAATTCACTGCACAGGACCTAGACAAACTACCTCCTGCTCCCGACTATTCTGCGTTCAGTTATTGGGCAGCTCATCCCAATACAGTAGACGCAGCAGATCTTGTTCCCGGAAAGCCAGGACAACTTTCTCAAAATCAGGAAAATGCATTAGTCGATGTGTTTTTTGTACATCCGACTATCTATACTGATGATCAGAACAGTGAACATCCATGGAATGCCAATCTTGCCGATAGTATCCTCAATAAAAAAGTAGATGACGGTACGATAAAAAATCAAGCTGGCATTTTTAACGAAAGTGCACGGGTCTACGCACCTAGGTACCGACAAGCACATCTTAACGTCTTCTTCACCGCAGATAAGAACCTGAAGCAAACAGCGCTCAACTATGCCTACGATGATGTGAGGTCAGCTTTCGCTTATTACTTGCAACACTGGAATAACGGTCGGAAGATCATCATTGCGTCTCACAGTCAGGGAACCTTGCATGCTGCTAGGTTGCTAGAAGATTTTTTCATTGGCGAAAAACTCCAGCACTCTTTAGTTGCTGCGTATTTAATAGGTATGCCCATCAAAGCCGATCAGTTTGCCGAACTTCCACCGTGTGAAGATGCCCTTCAAACAGAATGCTGGATTAGCTGGAACACTTTTAGAAAAGGCCACTATCCTGAGTCGTTTGCTATCACCTATGACAATGCTTTGTCAACGAATCCCTTAAACTGGACAATTGATGACACCTATGCGCCGAGAGAGGAAAACAGGGGCGGAGTACTTAGGAATTTTGAGAAAATTGTGCCGCGAGTGAATGGTGCACAAAATTACAAAGGCGTGCTGTGGGTAGAAAAACCACATTTCCTCGGTCGGATCTTTTTGAGAACTAAACGATACCATATCGCAGATTACAACCTCTTCTATATGAACATTCGATCCAATGTGAAAGATCGCGTGGGTCAGTTTCTACTAGGAATGGCAACTAACGACGACTGACATGACAGTGTTTTGCAACTCTTAAATGTCGTTAAAAAATACTATTTTAGCTAACTGTTTTGGCCGATTAAACTATTTTCACAACCTAACTAGCCTAGATGCTGTAATACTTAATAACAAACCAAATACAACATGAAAAAAATACTGCTTGCGCTGACAATCTCATGCTCAGCACTTTTCGCCTACTCTCAAACTAAACTGATTGAGAAAGTTGAGAAAAAAGGAGATGAAGTTGTCATCCCCTATGAAAAATATGAGCTATCTAATGGCTTAACCTTAATCATCCATGAAGATCATTCCGATCCATTAGTTCATGTAGATATTACCTACCATGTTGGTTCTGCTAGAGAGGAACTTACTAAATCAGGATTTGCACACTTTTTTGAGCATATGATGTTCCAAGGGTCTGACAATGTTGCAGATGAAGAGCATTTCAAAATCGTAACAGAATCTGGTGGTACGCTAAACGGTTCAACGAGTCGAGATCGAACAAACTATTACCAAACAGTGCCTAGCAATCAGCTGGAGACGATGCTGTGGCTCGAAGCTGATAGGATGGGTTTCTTTTTGGATGCCGTGACAAATGAAAAATTTGAAATTCAACGATCTACTGTCAAAAATGAAAAAGGGCAGAATGTATTGAATAGGCCGTATGGCATGTGGAATGAAAAAACCATGGCTGGACTTTACCCTTATGGTCACCCCTACTCTTGGTCAACTATAGGTTTGCTAGAAGATCTGGATAGAGCGGATCTAAACGACCTGAAGAACTTCTTTCTTCGATGGTACGGACCGAACAATGCTGCATTAACTGTGGGGGGTGATGTCAACCCTGAAGAAGTAATTGCATTAGCGGAAAAATATTTTGGCTCCATTCCGAGAGGTCCTGAAGTCGAGGATATGGCGCTTGGGCCAATCACCGTCGATTCGGATAGATATGTATCGCATGTTGATAACAATATTCGCTTCCCAGCCTTAATGTTTACTTATCCTACAGTACCGTCGATGCATCCGGATGAAGCTGCATTGGATTGTCTTTCTGAGATTCTTGGTACAGGCCAAAGCTCGTACTTCTTCAAAAAGTTTGTGCTAACACAGAAAGCCCTGCAGGCTTCAGTCTTCCACCCAACTGCCGAGCTTTCTGGCGAGATGACCATGTTTGTTCTACCCTATCCTGGACAAACTTTAGCTGGGTTTGAAACGGAGATGAGACAAATTTTGGATGAATTTGCGACCAACGGAGTGTCTGAAGAAGATTTGGTAAAGTTCCGAGCTAATCAAGAGTCAAGCACCATCAATGGATTGGCAAGTGTAAGTGGCAAAGTCTCACAACTAGCGAGATATCAGTTCATGTTTGATAACCCAGACATGATCAACAGAGACTTGCAGAGATATTTGAACATTACTGCTGAAGATGTAATGCGCGTATTCAACAAATATATTTACAAGCAAGCAGGTGTGATTCTAAGTTATCTACCCGATGAGGAGACCGTTCCTGCTGCTGAAGATAATTTCATATCAACAAAAGACGGTGAAAACTTGTTTCCTCTAACGGACTACACTGGCCTGACATACAATAAAGCTACTGATTCATTTGATCGATCTGTCAGACCGACGCCTGGAGCCAGTCCTCTGGTGAAAGTACCAGACTTCTGGGAGACAAAAATGAAAAATGGTGTCAAAGTGATTGGAACCACAAGTGACGAAATACCCACTGTTGCCATCCAATTGACACTGAACGGTGGTCATAAATTTGACGCGAATGACCCAACCAAAAGCGGCCTAGCGGAGATCACGGCCTCTATGATGAATGAATCTACTGCAAATTACACGGCTGAGGAAATGCAAGAAGAGCTTCGTAAGATAGGAAGCAGTGTCAATATTTATGCTGATCAAAATTCTACAACGATCAGCCTTAATAGCCTAAAGAAAAACCTAGATCGCACACTGGAATTGATGGAAGAAAAAATTCTAAATCCCGGTTTTGTACAGGCAGATTTTGATCGCGTAATCAAGCAGCAGATGGAAAGTATAGCTGCAAGTCAGAAAGATCCAGGATCGATTGCTTCTCAAGTATATACTCGCCTCTTGTACGGAGACGAGCATATCTACTCAATTCCCACTGGAGGAATCGAGGAGACGGTCGGAAAAATTACGTTAGATGATGTCAAGTCTTTCTACAATAAATATTTCTCACCAAACCTAGGTGAACTTGTGGTAGTTGGAGACGTTTCGCAGAAAGAAGTGATGGGTAAGCTGGATTTTCTAAAGTCATGGGAAAACAAGAAAGTCGAGATCCCTTCATTACCCGAACCAAAACCAGGTGATCAAACAAAAATCTATCTAGTAGACAAGGTTGATGCTCCACAAAGTGAAATCAGAATCGGATACGTCACAGACCTTCCTTACGATGCCACAGGTGAATATTACAAAACATACCTAATGAACTATCCCCTTGGTGGCGCCTTCAACAGTAGAATTAATTTAAACCTCAGAGAGGACAAAGGATGGACATACGGTGCAAGAAGCTTCTTCAGTTCTTCCGATGACGCTGGACCATATACCGCCTCAGCTGGTGTGCTAGGCACTGCCACAGATAGCTCCGTTGTTGAGTTTATGAAAGAGATTCGAAACTATAGAGAAGGTGGTATCACACAAGACGAGTTAACGTTTATGCGCCAAAGTATTGGCCAGAGAGATGCGCGTAGCTATGAGACGCCACGACAAAAAGCAGGTTTCTTAGGACGTATCGTCCACTATGATCTAGATAAAAGTTTTGTCGATGAGCAAACGAAAATTGTGAACTCAATTACAAAAGAGGAAATCAATCGACTAGCCTCAAAGTACCTGTCTGATGAGAACTTATATATACTGGTAGTCGGTGATGCGGCAAGTAATAGAAGTAAACTCGAGAAGTTGGGTTATGAGATCGTTGACTTGGATGAAAAAGGCAATGTAATCGAGGATAATAATATAGACGTAGATAAATAATCTCGTCAAATACAATCAATAAAAGAGCGGGCAGTCAATATGACTGCCCGCTCTTTTTGTTTAGAACTGTAGGTGTTTTACTGTCGCTGATTGATTGATTAACTGTTTCAGTGAGGCGATACCAATTCTCAAGTGATCATCTACAAAAGTGTTGGTGACTGCTTTGTCACTTTCATCTGTCTTTACCCCTTCTGGAATCATCGGAATGTCGGAGACAAGCAATAAAGCACCAGCAGGTATTTCATTTTTAAAAGCGGTGATGAAAATGGTCGCGGTTTCCATATCTACCGCCATGGCTCGCACGGTTTGTAAATACTCTTTAAAATCTTTCTTGTGCTCCCAGACTCTACGGTTCGTTGTATAGACTGTACCTGTCCAATAATCTTTCTCATGCTCCCTGATTGTGGTTGAAATCGCCTTTTGCAAGGCAAAAGATGGCAAGGCAGGTACTTCTGGTGGAAGGTAATCATTGGATGTCCCCTCTCCTCTAATCGCTGCGATCGGCAATATCAGGTCGCCGACGTTATTTTTCTTCTTAAGGCCACCGCACTTACCCAAAAACAAAGCTGCCTTTGGCATAATTGCAGTCAATAAGTCCATCACTGTTGCGGCATTCGGAGAGCCCATTCCAAAATTGATGATGCTGATCCCATCCGCAGTCGCCACTTGAAAAGTCCGTTCTACCCCGACTACTTCCACGTTGTGCCACTCAGCAAAACGATAAACGTAGTTTTTAAAGTTGGTGAGCAATATATATTCACCGAAATCGGCCAGGGCCTGTCCAGTATACCTAGGCAACCAATTTTCAACAATTTCTTTTTTTGATTTCATAGCAAGCGAAAATAGTGTCCTACAAAGATTCACTATTTTCTTTTACTCTTCTAATGAACCTCAGCTATGCGTTAGATTTTCTATACTCCTTGATCGCATATTCTATGGCAGCCCTTCCTGCAGCAATCATCTCTTCAGCACGATAAAACTCAAAGGTGCTACAGGCATCTCTAGATACACTGGCAGAAATATCTGGCTTGTATTGATCCAATAGTAGCTGCGTCAGCTGGTCCTGCATCAGATCAATAGATTGATTCAGTAGATCAAAGTACCCCAATTTTTCTCCCAAAGAAGATGAATCCGGCAGCAGTTTTGACAATCTACTTTTGAAGCGATTAAGTTGATCAGAGTATATGCCCTCCTCTTTCGCTTCTTTCATCACTTTAACAGTAGGCTCGTACGGGATGATACTATTTACATTTGAGACGACGAGTATATCTCCTTCCGTTCTTGCAACCCTATTTACTGGTAAGGGATTGATCACGCCTCCATCTATCAGTTTATGGTTCTTGTACTCGACAGGCCTAATGACTGTGGGTATTGCGATTGAAGCTTTGATCACCTGATACATACTACCGGACTTCATAACCAACTCCTCCTTGTTCAAAATATCTGTAGCAACCGCCGCGTAAGGAATAGTAAAATCCTCGATTTGTCGATCCGGAATAATGGCTTCCAAAGACTTGAAGACCTTTTCACCTCGTATGAAGCCGCTGGTACTAAAAGTAAAATCAATAAGCTTGAAAACATTTAAACGGTCTAACTCACATACCCATTTTTTGTATACTTCAAGCTCCCCACATGCTACATACGCCCCTATCAAAGAACCAACTGAAGACCCTGAAACCGAAGAGATCTCATATCCATTTGCAATTAGCCCCTCTATCACACCTATATGAGCAATTCCCCTAGCTCCGCCGCTAGATAAGACCAATGCTACCTTTTGTTTTTCCATCTTGTGTTGTCTTACGCTAATATTACATAGAATTTCATTGAAATGATAAAAAGTCTAAGCTTGTCCGTCCTTATTGGTTTACTGCTAACAGGCCACTCCATGCAGGCACAGCTGCGCATGAAACCAGGTGACCCTCTCATTGATTTACGATATGACGATATCATCAGGAGCCCTTACCTCTTCGGCCAGTTTACAGAGGCCACGATCATCGACAGTAAGTTAAGAGAACCGATCAGAGCTGCTATCAATTTCAACGGGCTTACAGGACTTTTTGAAGGAGAGATAAATGGGGAACTGCATGAACTAGATGCTACATACTATGCTAAAATCACCTTTGATTCGACGACTTTAAACCCAGCGTATCATCCCAAATTTATGAGCCAACCAGTGGAATTTCTAAAAGGCGTAATTCCCAATCAATTCGATCAATTATTCATTGTCGTCCACTTAGGGATGGATGTTAATATTTTCAAAAGCTTTGAGGTTGAAATCGTAGAGCATAAAATCGAAGAAGTAAAGCGTGTCACTGAACGTAAACGATTCAACCCGGACTTCGTCTATTTTGCGGTAAGCAACGGAGAGGTGACCCGATTTCAGCTGCATAGAAAAAACGTCCTCTCTATTCTTAGAAATAAAGATGTGTCCACCTATGTCAAATCGAATAAGATTTCACTTGATAGTGAGGCCGACTTAAAAAGAGTAATGGACTATTTTGAATCAGTGAATTAATGCGTCGTACATAATTTCAGCTGGATGCAATGCTGCACGCGCGGTACCATCCTTGATCTGATGTCGACAACTAGTCCCTGCAGCAGCAATCACAACTTCCTGAGGCTGAGACCTTACAGTAGGGAATAAGACGAGTTCACCAATACGCATAGAAACGTCATAGTGCTCTTTCTCATAGCCAAAAGATCCGGCCATTCCACAGCAACCAGACGGGATCATTTGCACCTTTCGGCCTGGTAAAACAGAAAGCATCTTTTTACTCGGTGTCATAGATGAAAGCGCTTTTTGATGGCAATGCCCGTGCACCTTTATCAATTCCACTTTTTTATGGAACTGCTCTGAGGTTATGTGACCAGCATCAATCTCTCGACTGATAAACTCTTCGATCGTAAATGTATGCTCACTCAGTTGCTTGGCTGCGATTTGTTGATCCCCTCGCAGCAGGCTAATATATTCATCCCTAAACGTAAGAATCGCAGATGGCTCAAATCCAACCAAAGGAGCATCCTGACTTACCAATTTTGCAAATAGTGTGACGTTCTGCTCTGCAATTTCCTTTGCCCGATCCAGCAGCCCTTTTGACAAGAAGGTCCTGCCACTTTCCTGATGCTTAACAAATTTTGTTTGATAGCCTAGTGCATTAAGTAGCTTGATCGCTTTGATGCCAGCAGCGCTATCATTGTAGTTCGTGAATTCATCAACGAAGAAATAAACATACTTTGGCCGTGCTGGGAAGTCTTGACGATCTAGCCACCTTAAAACAGTCTCTTTCCGAACCAGCGGCATTGATCGCTTAGGTGCGAAACCAACAATCGATTTTGCAACCGCTCCAATCAAAGGTGTATTGAAGGTCCATCGATACAATAATGGAACTTTAGATGCTATCGCCATCATCTGTGTGAATTTGCTAATCAGTAGCGTTCTGAACGGTACCCCTTTGCGTTGATAGTGCTGGTACTGATATTCAGCTTTCAACTTCGCCATATCTACATTAGAAGGACATTCAGATTTACAGCCTTTGCAAGAAATGCAAAGATCCATGACTTCGCCAATTTGCTTATTGGCCATTGGATCTTCCTCCCCTTTCTTAGTCAATACTTCGCGGAGGATATTTGCCCTAGCTCGGGTCGTATCTTTTTCGTTACGAGTGGCCATGTAACTGGGACACATAGTCCCTCCACTTAATTCTGTTTTGCGACAGTCGCCCGAGCCATTGCATAATTCGGCTGCACGTACCAATCCCTGGGTGTCTGAAAAGTCAAAAATAGTTTCAAAGTCTGGTGTCTTCTGCCCCTCGTCATACCGTAGCTTAGTATCCATCGGCGGGGTACTAGTAATCTTGCCTGGATTAAGAATATCATGAGGATCCCAGTTTGCCTTAAGCTGCTTACACAGTTCGTAGTTATGCTGCCCTAGCATCTTAGGGATAAACTCTCCACGCAGTCTACCATCACCATGCTCACCGGAAAGTGAGCCATTGTACTGCTTCACTAGATCAGCAATCTCTTCGGCGATTACACGAAAAAGGCGAATTCCCTCTTTTGTTTTTAAATCTAGAATTGGGCGTAAATGAAGCTCTCCTGACCCTGCATGGGCGTAATGGACACTGTAGAGTCCGTGCTTATCGAGGATTAGATTAAAGTCTCTAATATAGGCCGGTAGTTGGGCTACTTCTACTGCCGTATCTTCAATCACAGGAGCAGGCTTAGCATCGCCAGGCACATTTGACAGCAATCCAAGACCTGCTTTTCGCAGTCCCCATACTTTAGCAATATTGTCTCCGGTCACTATAGGAAACGAGTATCCAAGACCAAGCGACTTTAAATCGCTGATTAAATCACTCGTTGCTTTTTCTACTTCAGATTGGCTGCCCTTGGTTAGTTCCACTACCAAAATAGCTTTAGGCGAACCTTCTACAAAAAATCGATACTGCTTATACAAAGTATTCCTCTCTGTGGCTTCTAGAATGTAATGATCCATCAGCTCAGCAGCAGTCGGCTCATAATTGAGCGCTATAAGGTTGGCTTGCAAAGCCTGATCAATCGAGTCATTGTGTATACAAACGAGCTGCTTATGAGGCGATGGAAGTTTTGTGAGCTTCAACTTAGCTTCCGTTACGAAGGCAAGGGTCCCTTCAGAACCAGCAAGGAGAGAGCAAAAATTGAACGGGTCCGCTTCTGTTTGAAAAGGCATCTGACGCAGTAGCATATCCAGTGCATAGCCCGTGTTTCTTCGAGGTATCTTAGGATTTGGATAGCCAGCAACGATTTCAGTCTGGTTGACTGAGTCCATGAGCATCTCTTTCGCTTGAAGGTACAAGTGCGTATGAAGATCCCCTGATGTATGATGTCCATTGCACCTAGCAATAAAACTATTGTTGTCCATCGGCCCGAACCATGCAATTGTCCCATCTGAAAGAACGGTACGGACCTCAAGCAAGTGCTCTCTTGTACTTCCGTATCGCATTGAGTTCGACCCACAGCTATTGTTGCCTATCATACCGCCAATCATCGCACGATTGGCGGTAGATGTTTCCGGTGCAAAGAAATAACCGTATGGTTTCAGATGCCTGTTGAGGTCATCTCTTACAACGCCTGGCTGAACGGTTACCCATTCCTGCTCGGTATTAACCTCTATGATTTCATTAAAAAATTTAGAAACATCCACAACGATTCCACTTCCTACTACTTGCCCTGCTAGTGACGTACCCGCAGTCCTAGGGATCAGACCTATTTGCAGTTTTTTGGCTAACTCAACCAGAGCCTGGATATCTTTTACTGTCTTAGGAACGGCTACTGCCGTAGGCAATTCTCTATACGCTGATGCATCCGTCGCATAGAGTCGACGAGTCAATTCATCAGTATAAAACTCTCCTTCAAAACCTGCGAGTTGCGCTAGTTGATCCATGCCACAAATCTACTGCCCATGATATCCAAAAGCTAGATGAGACCTCAATGGATCAAGCACAAATGATGGTAACGGGCTTGTAATTTATCATCAAAGCCAAGCAAGTTTGGGATAATCAGAGAAGATCACTTCTTGTCGATTCCTATTTATCTACTCTTTTCAAGACAAGAGTCGTTCTATTCGGTAGATACAAGCTCAAAAAGTGCTCACCAAAGAGCGTCACCGAGGGGTAAGACATCCCGTCATCTAGCCGGTTAAACCCGCCATATTCTTTGCGATCAGAATTAAGTAGTATTTCATACTTTCCTGCCTTTGGCACCTTAAATCGATAATCAGGTATCGAGTTCGTAGGACTGAAATTAAAGCAAAAAATCAGATTGTTTCTTTCGAAAATCAAGGTGTGATTGTCCTGATCAACATTAAGCTGATGGGCTGGCAATGCGGAAACTACATGGTTTTCTTTGGCCACATGTACCATCTTACTGCCAAATTGATACATCTGCTGATACCTCAACTCGGGATTCTCCGCCAACGACCACTGTCTTCTAGCATATTGATAGCTCCAGTTGTTCCCTTCTCTAGGGAAGTCAACCCATTCAGGATGCCCAAATTCATTCCCAATAAAGTTGAGCCAACCTTCTCCTCCTAAGCTCAAGGTGAGCAATCGAATCATATTTTGTAAGGCAATGCCTCGGTCGATTACAAGGCTTTGGTGGTCAATGTGCATGTGATCGTACATCTCCTTGTCCATTAGCCAAAAAGCAAGCGTCTTATCTCCAACAAGCGCCTGATCATGTGATTCAGCATACGCAATTGTACGTTCACCAAGACGTCGGTTATTAAGCATCTGCCATATTTCTTCCATGTTCCAATCCTGGTCCTGCTTATGCTTGAGCAGTTTGATCCAATAATCCGGGATACCCATGGCTAACCTAAAATCAAATCCGATCCCTCCTTCTGATACTGGACGGCACAATCCCGGCATTCCGCTCATGTCTTCGGCAATTGACAACGCACCTGGGTTTAGCTCTTTGATTAATACATTAGCTAACTGCAAATAAGTTAGTACATCCCAATCGGTATCCTTGAAGTATTTCTCATAGTTATCAAAGGATATATTTCCATGGTGGAAATAGAGCATAGAAGTAACCCCATCATATCGATAGCCATCAAAATGAAACTCATCTATCCAGTATTTCACATTGGATAACAATAATTGTAATACCTCTTCTTTGCCATAGTTAAACAGCTTAGAATCCCACTGTTCATGGTCTCCTCTTGCGCCAGCATGAAAGTACTGATCCTCACTTCCATCAAATTCATTGAGCCCCTCAGCTACATTTTTCACAGCATGAGAATGGACAATATCCATCACGACAGCAATACCCATTTGGTGTGCTTGGTCGATCATGTATTTCAGATCATCCGGTGTGCCAAAGCGACTAGTAGGAGCAAACAAACTACTTACATGGTAGCCAAAAGATCCATAATATGGGTGCTCCTGGATCGCCATCAACTGGATGGTATTGTATCCTTGTGCTTTGATTTTTGGCAGCGTGATATCTGCAAATTCTCGGTACGAACCGAGTCCTGCCTTTTCCTGAGCCATCCCTACATGACACTCATAGATATAGGGTTCTGCGAGAGAGGCTGCTGGCTTATATTTTTTGTCAGACCACTTGTAAGGAGTGGCTGGAGCCCATAGCCTACCAACGAAATCGTGTGTTCCCTCATCTTGAGTAACATAATTGATATAAGCTGGGATTTTATCGGTCCTTCGTTTATCGGTGACGATATGCACCTTTACTTCTGACAGGTGACCGAATTTATCCGCATATCTCTTGTCATCAAGAAATACTTCCCAGACGCCGCCTTCGATCTTGGTCAGCGGATTGGTGTGTCTTTCCCAATTGTTAAAGTCACCAATCAAATACAAGGCTTTCGCTGCAGGAGCCCATTCGCGATACCACCACCCTTTTGCTTTTTTATCGTAATTGAACCCGAAGTATTCGTACCCTTCAGAAAACTTATCTAGGGATTTGTACTTAGCCTTGATTGATTTTAATCTGTCTTCAAAACGATCCATCCTGTTGCTGATTTCCTCAGTGTGAGGCTCCAGCCATGGGTCTTGCTTTACGAGTCCAGGAATATGTTTTACTGCCATGTGATGCATTGTGTTATTGAAGCAAAACTAATGTATTGGCCTCATCAGTCCAACCAATTCAAAATAAATGCATGTTTAACCAGCATATTTATAACAAATCAGTCAACTTGTTAAAAATATCGCATTTTAAAAGCCCTTTAACGGATAGCCTAATATTTTTCGATTCTGCATACTAAAAAGGGCTATCTCAGTGTGTGCATTTACTTGCTACAAGTCTATCGACAATTACTGTGAACGAATTACAATGACCCCTAGTTGTGAAAACACATCCACACGAATGTACAAAAGCTAAAGTATTATCCTTCACGGAACAATTCTTACACAGAAGGTAAAATAAATAGAGGCGGCGCGTTGTTTACCCTGCAGAGCATGACAGGTGATCTTATTATCCTTAAGGGGACCTGAAATGTACTAAACCCATAAATATGAAATATGCTAAAACCAGATCTCTTTGAGGTCTGGTTTTGTTTTACCCAAATTTGAACTGGCTGCAGATGATCCCACGTCTCCACACATGGCCATTTCTCGAAAAACTATCCTTTGCCTTTCATGATGCATAGGGCCTTCATAAGGCAGGGAAACTAGTGTAGAGATAATTTCGCATTGGTAGACCTGACAGCACTTGACGTGCTGCCAATATACTTACGAAATCTTCCATCATCTCACAGTAGGCCTGATGTGCCTCTATCTTCACCTGAGTAACATAAGATAAGTACCCGTAACTCTCATCAAACTCTACAGTAGAAGTAGCCGTTAGCAACCCCTTCAACTGCAACAATTTTTCGGTGTACTGTGTATATTTTACCCTTGATTGATCAAAAGAAACTCTTAACAGTTGACTATTTAACTCGTCAATTTCGACACTAGCTTGCTTATCGTAGTCATCTTCAATTTTGTCTAGTGCCTCATATGCCAACTTGGGCTTATCCGTGTTTACCAAAGGTATGTTGATACCAATCTGGAGACCGACGCGCTCCGTGAAAGAACCGTTATCGCCAGGACTAAATTCTGGTTGGATAAACCCCAGATTCCTACGGCTCTGAGCCTTCTCAAGCCGTAACGCTGCTTCATTCAAAGCCAACTTAGCTGCTAACAAATCAAATCTAGTGCTTGATGCTTCCTCATCTAGTCGATCGAGCTCGACAACCATATCTTCCACTGTGACCAATGGTAAATCTGACCACACAATACTTTGCAGTTCTTCGATCTGAACACCGATTGTAAGCTTGATTGCCTGAAGCTGAGATTGACCTTCGATCAGTAAGATTTCCTGCTGCAGCAATTTTTCGTCCAGTTTGATAGCGTCCTTAATACCTAGGCTTGCACCGTACAGTTCGGTCAGTTCACTTAACTGCCCTACAAATTCATCTCTTAGCCGAACTTGCTCAACAGCCGATATCATGTCTATCAGCTTCCGATACTTTTCGGCTAATAAGACATTTTTTAGCGCCATTGTCTTTTGCTCAAAAACGCGCTGGTACTGCGAGTTATAAGCCTTGTTGGCTTTGATCTCTCCTGGATTCATCAGCCCTATTCTCAAGCGATAATCATCGATTGTCTGCGCTAACTCATCCGTAACGATTCGTAAGTCAAACTCTCTGACTAATGGAGATTTAAAAGAAGCCTTTCCTAGAAAATTCTGTTGTTCTGTTACCGCTTTCCAATGTCTTCCTTCCTCAACACTATTGAGATACTGACTTACTCTATCCTGCGAAAAAGCGACTAGTTGAAATAGTAGCATCAAAACAAAAACGAGCGCTCTCATTAATTTTTCACCTGATATACATACACCTTTTCTCCATTGAGAAATTGGCTGTTTTCACCGATCCGAACAAAAATCTCTTGCCCATAGGACGTAATGCCCGTCTGCGGATTGATTTTCTGCGGATAAGATGTAACTCGGCTTCCCAATGCTTCGATATGTCCAAGCACACTATACGATCTATTGGTAGATACCACTTTCACGACGGACCCCACCTCTAATCGGTTCGTATCCCTTTCACTAGCAAAGGCCTTGATCAAGGTAGATTCTTTCGCATAGAGAGAGATGAGTTTCTCAAATGACTCCGCAACTTCTTCTAGCTCCACATAGATATTACCGACAGTCCCATCAAAACTCGCAAACTGCTTGAGCACATTTTCTTCCGCTTCAAGGAGTGAAATAGATAGCTGCAGCTCACTAATCTCTGCTGTAAGTGTTTGTTGCTTTGACGCAAAATCACTCTTTAATTCCTCCTGCTGAACCTTTGCCTTCATTTGTTGCATTACGATTTCCTCTGACAACGCCCTCAACTTGACAACATGCACACTGTCTTTCTTCGTACGGTCAATTTTAAGTAGATCTGCAGATTGTGCTTCCAAACCTGTTTTCTCCCGCGCTTCCATGAGCAGAATATCCTTTTCTGTAATCAAGGACTTAATTTTCAGCCTGTTTTCTATTAACTGCAATTCGCTATTGTCGGTGTATTGCTTCTTCATCAGGTTGAGCTCCGTTTCTAGATTTGCTCGTCGCAAGTTGGCTTTCATTAAGTCCTCTCTTAAATCAAAGCGCTCAACTTCTATCAGTAAATCTCCTTTCTTCACATCCTGACCTGGCACAACACCTAAGGTGATCACCTTGACCGGTTTGGGAAAGCTAATAGCGGTTACACTAGAGGCTACTTCTGCTACCATAGCCGTACGACCGTCTCTATAAACCAACGACAGCGCTAACACTACAACAAGGGCCAGTCCCCAGAAAACATAAAATATTATCCGTCGAATCATTCTAAAGTTGAGCAGTTGAATTAATTGACGAGATTCTTATTTCACTCAAATCCTCATGTTGGCTAAGCGCATCAAAAAGCATGTGCTCCGTAAATCCATCTTTGAGAAGAAGTGTATAGTCCAACCGAAAACCATTCTCTGGTAATTTTTTCATTTGCTTCAAAGCAAAACTGCTTGTAGAGTCACGTAAGACCGGCGATATATCTGGCATTTCTTCCACAGTATACACAACCACTTCAATGGAATGTTGGGGTATCCCAAAGCTGCTGAAGCGCAACAAAAGAGCAATCAAACAAAATATGATCGAGCCTGAAACAGCGATTGAATACCCATATACGCCCGTAGAAATTCCCACAGAGAGAGAGGCGAATATGAAGATAATATTCCGTGTATCTTGAATATTCATTCGAAAGCGGATGATGGCTACCGCACCTATGATTCCAAAACCAATTGCCAGATTACTCCCTACAGCCATCATAATCATCGCGGAGACATTGGCACTCAAAATCATCCCCTGAACAAAATGATTTGGAATATCCTTCCCTTGATACGTCCATTTATATACCAGTGCGATTAAGCTACTGAGAATAAATGCCAGAAGTAAGGAGAATATTGCCACTTCGTACGATGGGAAATCATAGTATCGTACCCCATCAAAAAAACCTGAAATCAGATCAATCATTGCTCGTGCATAACATCTT